>JASBUE010000337.1 GCA_030148045.1 Candidatus Tenderia sp. | reverse complement strand
TTGGAGGCGGAATGTATCGACTGTCATCTCACTGACGAACATCTGGTGCAAACCGACTGGCTCTACAGCATTGCCGTGGGTGGCATCAAGTTGCAGGTGCCCGCGCCACAGGCCGAACGGGCGAGACAAATATTGGCACGCGACGACTCCGGCGAGATAGAAAATGAAGGCTGAGCTCATCCAGGGATTACTGACGCTCAGCGCCCGCCTGCCGCTGCGCCTCAATCATCTGTTGGGCGCCGCTCTAGGCCGGCTGGCACTGCTCACCGACAACGAACAGCAACGCATCGCCCAGATCAATCTGGCGCGCTGTTTTCCCGAGCTTGACCAGGATGCACAACGCCGTTTGCTGCATCAAAGCATGTGCGAGACCGGCAAGCTCTTTTTCGAAAACGGGCCACTGTGGCTGGGCGACAAGGCGAAGTTCTTCGACCTGGTGCAGGCGGTCCACGGCGAGGAACATCTGCGCCAGGGACTGGAGCAAGGCAAGGGCATGATCCTGGCCGTCCCCCACCTGGGCAACTGGGAGGTGATCGGGCTCTACTGCTCGTCTCGTTATCCCATGACCAGCCTCTACCGCCCGCCGCGGCTGGCGGCCTTGGACCCGCTGATCCGCCGGGCGCGCGAACGTTTCGGCGCCAAACTGGTCCCGACCAATGCCAAAGGGGTGCGCGCCCTCTACCAGGCACTGGCAAATAATGAGATCGTGGCCATCCTGCCGGACCAGGACCCGCGCGACAGCGGCGGCTGTTTCGCCCCTTTCTTCGGCATCCAAGCCAACACCATGACCTTGCTGTCACGCCTGATCAACAAGTCACACGCCACCGTAGTGTGCTGCTATGCCGAGCGCCTGCCGCAGGGCCACGGCTTCGCCATCCACTTCGAGCCAGCGCCGGAAGGGCTCTACGCCACCGATCTGCAGACCGCCGTGGCGGCGCTGAACCGGATGGTGGAACAAGCGGTGCGCCGACTCCCGGCACAATACCAGTGGAGCTACAAGCGCTTTCGCACCCGGCCGGCCGGTGAACGGGACTTTTACGATGGGCTCTGAACGGTGGGCTTCTGCGCCACCAGCATGGCCTCGTTCCTGAAACCCTTGGCGGTATTGCCCTGCACCCCCTCTTCGCGGTAGACCAGCACCTTGAAGCCGTCAAACAGTTGCAACAACTCGTTGTCCGCCAGACGAAAGTCCGGGTTGCCGGGACCACCCTCGCTGACCCGGGTGCGGGTAAAGGTCTGATAAAACACCAGCCCCCCCGGTTTCAGACAGGCCTTGATGGCCGGGACGATGGAGCGGTCGAGAAAGTGGCTCACCACCACCAGGTCATAGCGGCCCTGTTCAGGGGGTCGACTGACCACGTCACGGGCCTCGCCCTTGACCGACAGCCCCAGTTCGGCGGCGCGCCGGTTGACCTGTTCGACGGCCACCGGCGAGATGTCCCAGGCCTCCATGCTCAACCCGGCCTCGGCCAGGGCGAAGCTGTTGGCCGCCAGACCGCAGGCCAGTTCCAGGCCCGTGCCTGATTCAGGCAACAGGTGGAGGTTTTCGTCCACCACCGCCATGGCCGGCACCGCCTGCTCGCGGCTCTGACTATAGATTCGGTCCCATTTTTCCCGGGTAGGATCACTCATACATAAATCTCCATCATTTGCGCCAGAAGGCAGGGGTTAATAACACCAACAAGGTAAAGATCTCCAGGCGGCCGAGCAACATGGCGAAACACAGCACCCACTTGGCGACGTCGTTGACACTGGTGTAGTTGGAACCGACATCGCCCAGGCCCGGGCCCAGGTTGTTCATGCAGGCCGCCACCGCGGAAAAGGCGGTGACGAAGTCGAGCCCGGTGGCCACCAGGATCAGGGACATGACGGAGAAAGAGACCACATAGAGGGAGAAGAAACCCCATACCGCCTCGATGACCCGGTCGGAGAGGGCCTTGTTGCCCACCTTTACCGGGATCAGGGCGCTGGGATGGACCAGGCGTAGGATCTCGCGCGCGCCCTGCTTCATCAGCATCACCACCCGGATCACCTTCATACCGCCGCCGGTGGAGCCGGCACACGCGCCGATGAAGCTCAGCATCAGCAGCATGATCGGCAGGATGCCGGGCCAGGCGTGATATTCGGCCACGGTGAAACCGGTGGTGGTACCGATGGAGACGGCCTGGAAGACGCCGCGCAGGATGGCCTCGCCCGCCGACGCGTAGGTGGCGGTCCAGTAGAGATAGGCGGAGGTCAGGGCGGAGGCCAGCAACAGGATGACCGCGTAGACCTTGAACTCGGTATCGGCGAAATAGATCCCCGGGCCGTGCCGCCGCCAGGCCAGAAAGTGCAACGCGAAATTGATGCCCGACAGGAACATGAAGACGATGGCTACCACTTCGATCAAGGGCTTGTCGGTAAAAAAATAGCCCATGCTCAGATCGTGGGTGGAAAAACCGCCGATGGCGACGGTGGAAAAGGCGTGGGCCACGGCATCGAAGCCGCTCATGCCCGCCGCCCAATAGGCCAGACCACAGGCGATGGTCAGGGCCAGATAGATGTACCACAGCGCCTTGGCGGTTTCAGTGATGCGCGGCGTCAGCTTGTTGTCCTTCATCGGCCCCGGCGTCTCGGCGCGGTAGAGCTGCATGCCACCGATGCCCAGCATGGGCAACACCGCCACCGCCAGCACGATGATGCCCATGCCACCCAGCCACTGCAACTGCTGGCGGTAAAAAAGGATGGAGCGCGGCAGGCTGTCCAGCCCCGAGATCACCGTCGCCCCGGTGGTGGTGAGGCCGGACATGGATTCGAACACGGAATCGGTAATCGAGATACCCGGCTGGCTGGACAGCAGGAACGGCAAGGCGCCGAACACGCTCAGCACCGTCCAGAACATCACCACCACCACGAAACCGTCGCGCACGCGCAGGTCGGAACGATGGCCGCGCACCGGAAACCAGAAAATCATCCCGGTGACGATGGTGACCAGAAAGGCGACCAGAAAGGGCATCACGGCGCCGTCGTCGTAAAAAACAGAGACGGGCACCGGTGTCAGCATGGTGAAGCTGAACAGCATCAGCAACAGGCCGAGGATGCGCTGGATGACGGACAACTGCATCTGTTAATCCGCCTGCACTACAGAAAGGTCACGCCGACCTGGAACAGTTTCTCGACGTCTCGCACGCGGCGTTTGTCCACCAGAAACAGGATGACATGGTCCTCGGCCTCGATCACGGTATCGTGATGGGCGATGATGACCTCGCCGTTCCGGACAATGGCCCCGATATTGGTGCCCGGGGGCAAACGGATCTCCTCGATGGCACGCCCCACCACCTTGGAGGAATGCGGATCGCCGTGGGCCACCGCCTCGATGGCCTCCGCCGCGCCGCGGCGCAGCGAATGCACCGCCGCCACGTCGCCGCGCCGCACATGGGCCAGCAGGCTGCCGATCATGGCCTGGTGCGGCGAGATGGCGATGTCGATGTCGCCGCTTTCCACCAGGTCCACATAGGAGGCCCGGTTGATCAGCGCCAGCACCTTGCGCGCCCCCAGGCGCTTGGCCAGCATGGCCGAGAGGATGTTGGCCTCGTCGTCGTTGGTGACGGCGCAGAAGACATCGGTGCTGGTGATGTTCTCCTCCAGCAACAGCTCCTCGTCGGCGGCGTCGGCGTGCAGCACGATGGTCTTGTCCAGCTCTTCGGAGATCTGGCGCGAACGGCGCGGATTGTGGTCGATGAGCTTGACGTTGTAGTCGTTCTCCAGCATCTGCGCCAACCCCTTGCCGATGTTGCCGCCGCCGGCGATGATGATGCGTTTATTGGGCCGGTCGATGCGGCGCAACTCGCCCATGACGGTGCGGATGTCCTGGCGCGCGGCGATGAAAAAGACCTCGTCGTCGGCCTCGATCACTGTGTCCCCTTCCGGGATGATGGGCGTGCCGCGGCGGAAGACGGCGGCCACACGCGTCTCCACGTTGGGCATGTGGTCGCGCAGCTTGCGCAGCTCCTGCCCCACCAGCGGACCGCCGTAGTAGGCCTTGACCGCCACCAGCTGCACCAGGCCGTCGGCGAAATCGAGCACCTGCAGGGCGCCGGGGTGGGCGATCAGTTTCTGCACGTAATCGATAATCACCTGTTCCGGGCTGATCATCACGTCCACGGGGATGGCCTCGTTGCCGAATAGCTTGCTGTAACCCAGGTATTCACGCGAGCGGATGCGCGCCACCTTGGTGGGGGTGCGGAACAGGCTGTAGGCCACCTGGCAGGCGACCATGTTGGTCTCGTCGCTGTTTGTCACCGCCAGGATCATGTCGGCGTCCTCGGCCCCGGCGCGCCGCAACACCTCGGGATAGGAGGCATGGCCGTTGACGGTGCGAATATCGAGGCGGTCCTGCAAATCGCGCAGCAGCTTGGCGTCCACGTCCACCATGGTGATGTCGTTGGCCTCGCTGACCAGGTTGCCCGCCACCGACGAGCCGACCTGCCCCGCCCCCAGGATAATGATTTTCATAGGCTATCCATCAAGCGCTTTGTTGTTGTGATGCGTAGATTTCATTGTTGCCCGCCCTCCTTCGGGTTGATCCCCAGCGCCTTCATTTTTCGATACAGGTGGGTGCGCTCTATTCCCGCCGCCTTGGCCACCTGCGAGACATTGCCCTCGGCATTGCGCAGCTGATGCTCGATATAGGCCTTTTCGAACTGCTCGCGCGCCTGGCGCAGCGGCAGGTCGAAATTGAAGCCGCCCCCCTGTGCCACCGGCGGCTGGGTCCCCAGCACGGCGTCGACCTCGTCGACGTCGATGGTTTCGCCGGCCCCAAGGATCAGGAGACGGTGCACGATGCTCTTCAACTCGCGCACATTGCCCGGCCAATCGTAATTACGCAACCTGTTTTGCGCCGCCACGGAAAAGGCGCGGTAGGGCAAGGCGTCGCTGTTGACGAAAAAATCGACATAATAGGATAGTAACTCGGTAATATCTTCACGATGCCGGCGCAGCGGCGGCACGGCGATGGGCACCACATTGAGCAGGTAATAAAGGTCTTCGCGGAAACGCCCGCGGCGCACCTCCTCGAGCAGGTCTTTGTGGCTGGAGGCAATGACGCGGATATCGATCTCCACCGCGCCGGCGCCGCCCAGGCGCACGAAGGATTGGCCCTGCAGGGCGCTGGCCAGGCGCGCCTGCAGGTCGAGGTCCATGTCGGCCACCTCGTTGAGGAACAGGATGCCGCCGTTGGCCTGTTCCAGCAGGCCGTAGCGCACCTGGCCGCCGCGCTCTTCGCCGAACAGCTCCATCACCGCATTGGCGGGCACGATGGTCGCCACCCCCACCTCGATAAAGTCAGCCTCCCGGCGACCGCTGAGGTTATGGATCAGCCGTGCCAACAAGCGCTTGCCGACCCCGGGCTCGCCCGTCAACAGCACCCAGGCGTCGGTCTGGGCCACCTTTTCGGCCTGGTCGCGCAGGGTCTCCATGGCCTGACTCCGGCCCAGCGGTCTGTTCAACGGCCGCAGATGACGGCGCAGGCCCAGGTTTTCGCGACGCAGGTGATAGTCGTCCAGGGCGTGGCGGATGGTGAGCAGCAGCTTGGCCATGGAAAGCGGTTTTTCCAGAAAATCATAGGCGCCCAGACGGGTCGCCTCGACGGCGGTCTCCACCGTACCGTGGCCCGACATCACCACTACCGGTGGGGCCGGCTCGTCGCTCTGCCGCCACTCCTTGAGCAAGCTGATGCCGTCAATGTCAGGCATCCAGATATCCAGCAGGACCAAGTCGGGGCGCCGCTCCATGCGCGCCTGGCGCGCCTCGGCGCCGTTGGCGGCCACCGACACCCGGTACTGTTCATCCTCCAGGATCTCCTTGACCAGTTCACGGATGTCCGGCTCATCGTCCACGACCAGTATGTGAGAGACACTCATGTAGCTTCCTCGTTTGCGCCAGACCGCTGCGCCGCCGGCTGCTCGGTCTTGGGCATTGATTTTAACGGCAAACGAATGTTGAACCGAGCCCCGCCCGCCGCGCTGTTTTCGGCCCAGATCACGCCGTTGTGCTCCTCGACGATCTTTTTCACGATGGCCAACCCCAGGCCGCTGCCCTTGGTCTTGGAGCTGATGTAGGGCTCGAACAACGCGGCCATCATAGCATCCGGGATACCGCCGCCATTATCCTCGACGATCAACTCCAGCAACTGGCCGCCGGCGTTATCCAGCAGCCGGGTCTCGACCCGCACCCAGGCGTCCGCCTGGCCGGCCTGCGCCTCGATGGCGTTCTTGATCAGGTTGTGGATCAACTGCCGCAGGCGGCCGCTGTCCACATCCACCCGGCCGATACGCGGATCAAATACGGTCTCGATGCGCAGCGGGCGCTTGTCGTCCCGATACAGCTCCAGCACCTCATTGACCAGTTCGTTGAAATCGAGCGCCGACAACTGCAAGCGCGGCGAACGGGCGTAGTCCGAAAAGGCCTTGACCATCTCCTTCATGGTCTCCACTTGCTGGATGATGGTATGGGTGGAGCGGTCCAACAGGCGGCGCTCCCCCTCGGGCATCATGGTCAGATACTTGTGGCGCAAGCGCTCCGCCGACAACTGGATGGGTGTGAGCGGGTTCTTGATCTCGTGCGCCAGGCGCCGCGCCACCTCGCCCCAGGCGGCATCGCGCTGCGCCTGGATCAGGGCGGTAACATCGTCGAACACCAACACATGGCCGGCATCGGGCCCGGGCAGGGGCACGCCGCGGCACATCAGCAACTGGCGCCCCTCGGCGCCGAATACGGTGACCTGTTCCTGCCAGCTGCCGTTTTGTTGTTCCATGTGGGTATCGAGCATGGCGACAAATTCACCCATGTGGGGATAACGTTCGGTGATCTTGTCCAGTCCCATCCCGATACAGGCGGCGATATCACTGCCGAGGATCTGCTCGGCGGTGGTGTTGACGGTGCGCAGCACGCCGTCCTGATTGAGGGTCATGACGCCGGAGGAGAGATGGTCCAGTACGGTCTCCAGATAGAGTTTCTGGTTTTCCAGATTCCGTTGACTGACGCGGGTCTCTTCCTGCGCCCGTGCGATGCGCCCCATCATGGTGTTGAAGGACTTGACCAGAAAGCCGAGCTCGTCGTTGGGCGTGGCCACCACCGGCAGGCGGCGATGGTAATCCCCCTGGGCCACGGCGCGCGTGCCGATGGCCAGGATGCGGATCGGCGCCACCAGCCGGCGCGCCAGGAAAAAGGCGGCCCACACCGCGGTGAAGATGCTGAGCAACAGGATGATGGAGAGCGTCAGGGTGAAGCTGAATTTGAGCGGGCCGCTCAAGAACACCAGCCGTTCATGCTGGGCATAGGCCGCCTGCACGCTGTCCACCAGCTGGTTGATGCCGTCGGGCACCGGATAGAGCGCCTGCAGCACGCGCGGCTCGAAGTCGAATTCACTCGACGGCACGTTCACCACCAGGCGGGCGTAGAGGCCGTCCTTGAACGGATCGATACCCACATAGGCCAGGCCACTCTCCAGTTGCGACAGAATGATCTTGTCCACCCCCACCGGCGCCAGCTGGGTGGCGTCGTCGCTGCTGAAGGCGATCACCTGACCTTTGGTGGTGAACAAGGCCACCTCCAGCGCGCCGATCTGGCGGCGCATCTCGTTGAGCGACAGGATCAGCGCCGCGGGCGGCACGTCGCTGACGCTGTCGGCGACGTATTCGGCCTGGCGCATCATGTCGCGCATACGCCAGTCCAGCGCGGTGCGGCTCAGGTTGAGGGCGTCATTGAGAGCCTGGTCGACGCGCACGTCGAACCAGCTGTCGATACCGTGGCGGACGAAACCGAGGGAGAAATAATACAGCACCGACACCGGCCCCACCGCCAGGATCACGAACAGCACCACCAGGCGTACGGTCAGGCGCGAACCGGTGGCGTGGTTGCGGTACTGGCGGGTCAGCCGCCCCAGATTGACCGCGATCAACCCGGCCAGGATAAACAGCTCCAGCACGTTGATCGCCAGCAGTGGGATGTAGAGACGGCTGAACTGTTCGGAGTTCTGCGTCGCGCTGCTCATCAGGTAGAGCGAGCCCAGCAGCAACACCACCAGCAGAATGACCGGCGCCTGACTGGAGAAAAAGCGCCTCAGGGCAGCAACGGCCATGCCAACCACTCGCTGGAGAGGTACCAGTCGTCCGCGACATAGGACATCAGCCGCAACGGCACAGGAAAGCTGTCACGATCCACCGAGACGCGGATCTCGCCGTGATAGCGCGCATCCTGTTCCAACAGGCTGCTGTCGAGCAGCGGAAAATCGCTCAGCACCGACGCCACCGCCAACAGGGATTCCAGGCTGGGAAACTGAAACTCCACACCGCTGTTAAGATTGTCGAGCACATAGTGCTTGGTCAGCGGGCGGTAGGAGATCTGATAACGCTGGGTGATGCTGGCCACCGTGGCGGACCAGAGATAGTCGCGTTCCTTGCTCACCTCGATCTCAATGAGCAGAGTCAGGGCGACGCCGTTTTGCAGCGCCTCCACCAGCTGTCTGCTGAAGCGCAGCTCGAACAGGGCATCCAGGCGCACCACCTGGTCCGCCAGGCGGGAACTGACCGAGACCACCTCGAAACCGGGCTCCGCCGCAGGCGGCTGCTCCGCCCACAGCGGTGTCACAGCCAGGCTCAGCGCCACTCCCGCCAGCCAGCGCCTGAATGTGAGCAGCCGCTGCATCAATGATTATCCCGTGATCGCCCGTTTACGCAGACATGCATAATAAAAGCCGTCCATCCCTTCCTGCCCCGGCAGAATCTGGCGCCCCACCGCCTGTTCGATACCCCACCGCGCTGCAAGCGGCACGTGCTCGGCATCGGCCCGTTCACGACAAAAGCGCTGCAGTTGCCGCACATTTTCCTGTGGCAGCACCGAGCAGGTGACATACAACAGCATACCGCCTGGCCTTAATAAGGGCCACAGGGCGCGCAGGATGCACCCCTGCAACTGCGCCAGCGCGGCGATATCGCCGGCGCGGCGCAGCAGCTTGATGTCGGGATGACGGCGGATCACGCCGCTGGCCGAACAGGGCGCATCGAGCAGGATGCGGTCGAAGGTCCGGCCGTCCCACCAGGCATCCGGATCGGTAGCATCACCACAGACCACGGTGGCCGACAGACCCAGCCGTTGCAGATTTTGTTCGACCCGCGCCAGCCGATCGGCATCCTGATCCAGCGCCACCATCTCCGCCAGCTGCGGCTGGCGCTCCAGCACATGGGCGGTCTTGCCGCCGGGCGCGGCACAGGCATCGAGAATGCGCTCGCCCGGCCTGGCGTCGAGCAGTCCCGCGGCCAGCTGCGCCGCGCCGTCCTGCACTGAGACGCGGCCGGCGGCAAAGCCCGGCAGGGCGTCCACATCTGTGGCGGCAGCCAATACCACCCCTTCATCCGAATAGGGAAAGGCACGCGCGGCATAGCCAGTGTCCGTCAGCGCGGCGAGATAAGCGTCACGGCCGGACTGGCGCGCATTCACCCGCAGCGTCATCGGCGGGTGTTGATTATTGGCCTCGAGCACGGCCTGCCATCGATCCGGATAGGCGGCCTGCAAGTGTTCGATCAGCCAGGCGGGATGGGCATAAACGGCGACCGGGTCCTGTTGCAGTTGCGTCAGGACCTTGTCCCGGCCGCGCTGAAAATTGCGCAGTACTGCGTTCACCAGGCCGCGTGCCCAGGGTTTCCCGAGCGCCCGGACGGCCGCTACGGTCTCGCCCACCGCGGCATGATCGGGAATACGCAGGTACTCCAGCTGATACAGCCCCACCAGAATTAATGCCCGGACGTCGTTGTCTTTGGCCTTGAAAGATTTGCGCAGCAGCTGCCGGGCGATGGCGTCGAGGCGCCAGTACCAGCGCAAGCTGCCGTAACAGAGTTCCTGCAGCAGGGCGCGGTCGCGGGGGGCGACTTTTTCCTGCCAGCGCGGCAGCACGGCGCTGAGGGAACGGCCCTGGCGGATGACCTCATCCAGTGCCTGGGCGGCAACAACGCGGGCATCCATGATAACTGCATGCTAGCCGACTGAACTCAACCGGATGCCCGGCCGTTTCAGTGCCTTGCGCGCATTGAGCAGTTCCGCCGCGGACAAGGGCCGGCCGCCGGGCAGCTGGGCTGAAACAATACGCAACACGCCCTCGCCCGTGGCCACATCGATACCGTGCTTGTCTGCTTTGATGACCGTACCAGGTTCAGCAGCGCTGCCAACACCATCCACGGCCTGCGCCTGCCAGATGCGCATTACCTCATCGCCCAGTTGGGTCTGGGCCACCGGCCAGGGATTGAAGGCGCGCACCCGACGTTCGATCTCGAGTGCGGATTGATGCCAGTCGATCAGCGCCTCGGCCTTGGCGAGCTTGGCAGCGTAACAGGCCTGGCTGTCGTCCTGCGCTTCGAATGCGGCCGTGCCGTCGCTCAACTGATCCAATACTTCAATGGCCGCCCCGGCCCCGATCTTGGCCAGCCGGTCATGCAGTGTCTGGGCGGTATCCTCGCGGCCGATGGGACAACGGCGCTTGAGCAGCATGGCGCCGGTATCCAAGCCCTCGTCCATCCGCATGATGGTGACACCGGTCTCGCTGTCACCGGCCAAAATGGCGCGCTGGATCGGCGCCGCCCCACGCCAGCGCGGCAGCAGCGAGGCGTGGATATTGATGCAGCCCAGCCGCGGCGTCTCGATCACCGCCGGCGGCAACAACAGGCCGTAGGCCGCCACCAACATCACATCGGCGTTGAGGTCGGCCAGTTGTCGCTGAGCCTTGGGATCTTTAAGCGTAGGTGGCTGATAGACGTCGATGTCGTGTTCCAGGGCCAGCTGCTTGACCGGGCTCGGCGTCACCTGGCGGCCACGGCCGGCACGGCGGTCAGGCTGAGTGTAGACGGCGATCACCGGATGGCGCGAATCCAGCAGGGCCTGCAATGCCTGTGCGGCGAATTCGGGCGTGCCGGCGAAGATGACTTTCAGTGGGTCTGGCATCAATAATGATTATCTGGCGCTGATCACAGCGTCTGGCGACGCTGTTTTTCCATCTTCTTACGAATGCGCTGGCGCTTGAGATTGGAGAGATAATCGACAAATAGTTTGCCATCGAGGTGATCGATCTCGTGCTGGATGCAGACCGCTTCCAGTCCGTCCACCTCTTTTTCGAAGGGTTCGCCGTTGCGGTTCAGGGCGCGGACGCGGATCCAATCGGCCCGTTCCACCATTTCGTAGATGCCCGGTACCGAGAGGCAGCCCTCCTCCATCTGCTCGACGCCACGCGTCTCCAGCAGTTCGGGATTGATGAAGGCCTGGGGCGCGCTTTTGTCTTCGGAAATGTCGATCACGATCACTCGTTTGAAGACATTCACCTGCGGCGCCGCCAGCCCGATCCCGGGCGCCTCATACATGGTCTCGAACATGTCGTCGACGAGCTGGCGGATGTCATCGTCCACCGCCGCCACGGGCTGTGACGGGGTTCTCAGGCGGTCATCGGGAAAGTGCAATATGGGTCTGATTGACATAACAAAATATTAAATATTCACTCGGCCTGCCGATTATACTGCTGAACTGAAATGATATCACCGTTAACGGGTGACCCCATTTTGCCGGCTTGGTTCGCCTGAGACCTGTTATTCGCTACACTCGTTGTGAAATTGGAACGCTATTTAAGGAAGCCCCTATGTCAATCAGGAATGCACTGCTCGCCTTTGCCGCCAGCTTCTGCCTGAACACGGCTGTCTTCGCCGACACCCTGGCGCTCAACCCGGACCATCCCCAGCGCTACGTGGTGGTCAAAGGCGACACCTTGTGGGATATCTCATCCAAATTCCTGCGTGACCCGTGGCGCTGGCCTGAAATCTGGCATATCAATCCGGAGATCAAGAACCCCCACTTAATCTACCCGGGCGATGTCATCACCCTGGCCTATCGTGACGGTAAAGCGGTGCTGGAACTGAGGCGCGGCCGCCCCACCATCAAGCTGTCGCCCACCGCCCGCACCAGCCGGCTCGACAACGCTATCAGCACCATTCCGGCCAGCGCCATAGCCCAGTTCCTGAAACGGCCGCGCATCCTCACCGAAGCGGAGATCGATAAGGCCGGTTATATCAGCTACGCCGAAGAGGATCATCTGATCAGCGGCGAAGGCGGCAAGATCTATGTCGCCGACCTGCAGCAGGACGACAACAAGGACTTCAGCATCTACCGCATCGGCCATGCCTACCGCAACCCCGACGACAAGCACGACATCCTGGGCTACGAGGCCATTCACGTCTCCGATGCGCAGCTGATGCGCGCGGGCGAGCCCGCCACCCTGCACATCGTCGAGAGCTACCGCGAGACCCTGCTGGGCGACAAGGTGATGGCCTCTGACGAAAAATCGATTGACAACAGCTTCACCCCGCGCGCGCCGGGCAACGTGACCAACGGCCAGATCATCTCCATCCTCGACGGCATATCGCGCGCCGGTCAGTACAAGACGGTAGTAATCAACCTGGGCAAGATGGACGGCATGGAGCCGGGCAATGTGCTTGCCGTGCACAAGAAAGGCGCGCGGGTGACCGACACCCGTTCGGGAAACTTCTTTCAACCCGAGATCCAGCTCCCGGATGAACGTGCCGGCCTGTTGATGGTAGTCAATGCCTTTGAACGAGCCAGCTATGCCCTGGTGATGAGCGCCGTGAAGGATATCCGCATCGGCGACCCCGTGACCAAGCCCTGAGGAAAATGCTATGCTGATGGCATGGACGCCATCAGCACTGACCAGGCCAACGCCTCCGGGCCCTGCCTGGATCAAGCCGCCCACGAAAAGACCCTCGCCGCCTGGCTCGCCCTGCGCCACTGCCCCGGCATCGGCCCGCGCCGCTACCAGGTCTTATTAGAATATTACCAACAACCTGACAACCTGCTGGACGCCGGCCCCGCTGAGATCAACCGCCTGGAGCTGCCGCGTGAGAGCAAGGAATGGCTCAAACAGCCGGGCTGGGAGAAGGTGGCGGCGGACCTGGACTGGCTGCACCAGCGTCCCGACCGTCACATCCTCACCCTCCATGACCCACGCTATCCCGAGCGGTTGAAACAGATCGACAGCGCCCCGCCGCTGCTGTTCGTCAACGGCCGGGCCGAGCTGCTGCAGACGCCCCAGCTGGGCATCGTCGGCAGCCGCAACCCCAGCGCCGGCGGCCGCGACAACGCCTTCAATTTCGCCCGCAGCCTGACCCGCGCCGGCTTGACCGTGACCAGCGGCCTGGCCCTGGGCATCGACGCCGCCGCCCATCAAGGCGCCCTGGCGGGTAACGGCCAGACCGTCGCCGTCACCGGCACCGGACTGGACCGGGTCTATCCGGCCCGGCACCGCGAATTGGCCCATGAGATCGCCGCCCGCGGTGCCCTGATCTCCGAATTTCCCGTTGGCACGCCGCCGCTGGCCGACCACTTCCCGCGCCGCAATCGCATCATTAGCGGCCTCAGCCTGGGCATTCTGGTGGTGGAGGCCGCTCCCAAGAGCGGTTCCCTGATCACCGCCCGCTTCGCCACCGAACAGGGGCGCGAGGTGTTCGCCATCCCCGGCTCGATCCACAATCCGCTGGCGCGCGGCTGCCATAACCTGATCCGCCAGGGGGCCAAGCTGGTGGAGACCATCGATGACATTGTCGGTGAGCTGGGGCTTACGATGAACCCGGGCCTGCCACTGAAGTCCAATTTTGGCGACGCGCCCGATCTTGACGCCAGCGCCTTGAAATTACTGTCAATAATGGGGCACGACCCGGTCAGCATCGACACCCTGGTGGCACGCAGCCGATTGTCCGCCGAGGCGGTGGCCTCGATTCTGCTGGTATTGGAATTACAGGGAATGGTATCCTGCCCCGCAGGTGGACTCTATATAAAGGCAACCAATCATCCATGAAAGAAAATGTACTCGACATCCTGATGTACCTGTTCGAACACTGTCTCGACACCGACAACGGTGCGCTGCCGGACGAAACGGCCCTGCGCGACCACCTCGACAGCGCCGGTTTTCACAATCAGGACGTGGACAAGGCCTTCAACTGGCTCGAAGACCTCAGCAATGCCCGGGAAAGTGGTTTCAGCCGCCCCGTGTCGGGCCGCTCCATCCGCATCTACGGCAGCCAGGAAGCGGCCAAGATGGATACCGAATGCCGCGGCTTTCTCATGTTCCTGGAACAGACCGGCGTGCTCGACTCCACCGCCCGCGAACTGGTGATCGACCGCGCCATGGCCCTGGAGACCGAGGAGATCGACTTGCCGCAGCTGAAGTGGGTGATCCTAATGGTCCTGTTTAACCAGCCCGGCCATGAGGCGGCCTATGCCTGGATGGAGGACCTGATCTTCGACGAAGTCTCCGACCACCTCCACTAATTACACTGTAACTCGTCGAATTTTCGCAGCCCGTCTCGACTTTCGTCGCGACATCCCTAAACTCTGTGTTGTTTCGACCGCTACCCCGAAAACGATCAGCCAAACAAGCAATCTGGAACATGAGCACAAATTTAGTCATTGTAGAATCCCCGGCGAAGGCTAAAACCATCAAGAAATATCTCGGCAAGGACTACGAGGTGATGGCGTCGTATGGCCACGTGCGCGACCTGCTGCCCAAGGAGGGCGCCGTCGACCCGGCCAATTGCTTCGCCATGAAGTACCAGATCATCGAGAAAAACCAGAGGCACATCGAGGCCATCGCCAAGGCCATGAAAAAGGCCGACGCCCTCTATCTGGCCACTGACCCGGACCGCGAGGGCGA
>JASBUE010000335.1 GCA_030148045.1 Candidatus Tenderia sp. | reverse complement strand
AAACTGGATCTGCACATCATCCGCACCCTCGGCCCGGTGGCGCTGGCCACCGGTCTCGGGCAGGTGTTGTTCACCTCCATCGTCGGCTATCTGATCGTCATCGCCCTGGGCAAGCCGCCGCTGACCGCCCTCTACGTGGCGGTGGCGCTGACCTTCTCCAGCACCATCATCATCGTCAAACTGCTGTCCGACAAAAAGGAGATCGACGCCCTGCACTGCCGTATCGCGGTGGGTTTTCTGATCGTCCAGGACATCGTCGTGGTGCTGGTCATGATCGGCCTGACCGCCTTCGGGGCCGGCACCCTGGCCGAACCGGGCAATCTCGGACTCGCCATGCTCACGGTGTTGCTGAAGGGCGCCCTGCTGCTGGGGCTGGTGACGCTGGCGATGCGCTATGTGATCCCGCGCCTGGCCCACCAGCTGGCGCGTTCGGTGGAATTGCTGGCGCTGTTCGCCATCGCCTGGGCGGTGTCGCTGGCCGCACTCGGCGACGCGCTCGGGTTCAGCAAGGAGGTGGGCGCCTTTCTGGCCGGCGTCTCGCTGGCCTCCACCCCCTATCGCGAGGCCATCAGCGCGCGCCTGGTGGGGCTGCGCGACTTTCTGTTGCTGTTTTTCTTCATCGATCTCGGGGCGCGGCTGGAGATAGACGCGCTGGGCGGCCAGCTGGGCGAGGCGCTGCTGCTGTCGCTGTTCGTGCTTGTCGGTAATCCGCTGATCGTCATGATCATCATGGGGCTCATGGGATATCGCAAACGCACCGGCTTTCTGGCCGGCTTGACGGTGGCGCAGATCAGCGAGTTTTCCCTGATCCTGGCCGCCCTGGGGATGAACCTCGGCCACCTCGGCAACGCCGCGGTGGGCCTGGTGACCTTGGTGGGCCTGATCACCATCAGCGGTTCCACTTATATGATCCTCTATTCCCACGCACTCTATGAGCGGCTGGCGCCCTGGCTGGGTATATTCGAACGCCACCATCCGCACCGCGAAGACACCGACGACACGGCCAGCGGAGACGAAGTGGACCTGATCGTTCTGGGGCTGGGGCGTTACGGCCGCGGCCTCGCCTGGATACTGCGCCAACGGGGCTACCAGGTACTGGGGGTGGACTTCGACCCGGAGACGGTAAGGACGTTGCGACGCGAGGGCTATGCGGTGCACTATGGCGATGCGGAGGACCCGGAGTTCCTGGGCTCTCTACCGCTGCAAGAGGTGAAATGGGTGGTAAGCACGGCGCGCGAGCCTCAGGTGAATCTGGCCCTGCTGCAGGGCCTGCGTCAACACGGCTATCAAGGCCGGGTGGCGGTCACCGCCCACCATGCCGCCGACGCGGAGCGGCTGCGCCAGGCGGGCGCGCACTTGGTGCTGTTACCGTTCGCCGACGCCGCCGGGGAGGCGTCGGATCTGCTGCAAGGCTATGAGCACACGGCAACGCCCGGCAGGGAACCCGGACTATAAATCCACTGTCACATTGAGAAGGTGGAAGCAGGACCGACCACACGGACAAGAGCAAAATAAGCGGAGGAGCCGTCCATGGCCACTGCATCACCACCACAGGTTACCGCTCACGACACCGTTCGATTCTGGCACACCCTGTCGCCATCACAAGCACTCGAGTCACTCGCTGCCAGCGCTGCCGGCCTCAGCGCCGCCGAGGCGCAGTCGCGCCTGGATCAACACGGCCCCAACCGCCTGCCGGAGGGCAAACGGCGCAGCGCCCTGGCTCGCTTTTTCATCCATTTTCACAACCTGTTGATCTATGTCCTGCTGGCGGCTGCGCTCATCACCGCGCTGCTGGACCATTGGGTGGACACGGCGGTGATCATGGGGGTGGTGCTGCTCAACGCCGTGATCGGTTTCATCCAGGAAGGCAAGGCCGAGGACGCCCTGCGCGCCATCCGGCTGATGCTCTCGCCTCAGGCCATGGTGTTGCGCGACGGCCGGCGCCAAAGCCTGGCCGCCGATCAGCTGGTGCCGGGCGACATCGTCCTGTTGCAGGCGGGCGACAAGGTCCCCGCCGATCTGCGCCTGCTCCAGGTCAAAAACCTGCAGATTCAGGAGGCGGTGCTCACCGGCGAGTCCATGGCGGTGCCGAAGCAGGTGGAGGCGGTGGCAGCGGATGCGCTGCTGGGGGACCGGCGCAATATGGCCTACTCCGGCACACTGGTGAGCGCCGGCCACGGCCTGGGGGTGGTGGTGGCCACCGGCGCCGACACCGAGATCGGCCATATCAGCACCCTGGTCGCCCGGGTGGAGACATTGACCACGCCCCTGATCGCCCAGATGGACCGTTTCGCCCGCTGGCTGACCCTGGCAGTGTTGGCCTTGGCGGCGGCGGTGTTTGTCTTCGGAATCACCCTGCGCGAGTTCGGCGCCGCCGAATTGTTCATGACCGTGGTGGGGCTGGCGGTGGCCGCCATTCCCGAAGGACTGCCGGCGATCCTGACGGTAACCCTCGCCATCGGCGTGCAGCGCATGGC
>JASBUE010000332.1 GCA_030148045.1 Candidatus Tenderia sp. | reverse complement strand
CCGCCGAACCGCCCGAGGAGCCGCCGGGGATGCGCGTGGTATCCCAGGGATTTTTCACCGGGCCAAAGAAACTCGTCTCGTTGGAGGAGCCCATGGCGAACTCGTCCATGTTGAGCTTGCCGAGCATGACCATGCCGGCATCCTTCAGGCGTTGCACCACGGTGGCGTCATAGGGCGCGACGAAATCACTGAGCATCTTCGAGCCGCAGGTGGTCTTCACGCCCTCTGTCACAAAGATGTCCTTGTGCGCCAGCGGCAGTCCGAGCAACGGCCCCTGTCCGCCCTGGGCGCGCCGAGCATCGGCCTGCTCCGCAGCCGTCAGGGCCGCATCGGCGGTGACGCTGACATAGGCATTGATCGTGGGATTCAGGCTTTCGATGCGCGCCAGAAAGGCCTGGGTCAGTTCACGGGCGGAGTACTGCCTTTCGGCCAGACCGGCGGACAGCTCCGCCAGCGTCAGTTCGGTAAGTTCGGTGGCTGACAAGGGAAATCCTTCGTGTGAAAACGCAAGACAGTGTGCGAGGGGAATCCGCCGCTATTCGATGACCTTGGGCACCCGGAACAGGCCGGCGGCCTGGCTCGGCGCATTCTGCATGAGCTTGTCCCGCTCATCAGCATTGCCAACGACGTCAGGCCGCAAGGGCTGACTGAGATCCAGGGGATGGGCCATGGGCGTCACGCCTTCGGTGTGGATGGCCTGCATCTCGGCAATGACATCGAGAATGCGTTCGAGCTGGACCGTGCGCGCCGCGAGGTCCTCGGGCGAAAGGGCCAGTCGGGCCAGGTGGGCAACGTGTTCAACGGTTTTCTGATCCAGGGACATCGGGGCTCCCGCGGAGAAAATTAAGGCCTATCATAGCGACTGAAAGGCTTCAGTTCCAGCCTGCGCCTGGTGATTTTTCAACGCAAATACACCCACGACACCTCGCCAAACCGCGCGCGACCAGGGAGCCCCATGCATTCAAGCTCGCCACGGGTTAAGCTTGCACTCAAGAACTGAGAGCAAAAGGAGAATACATTGAACGAGGCCACCCAAACGACCAACCGACCGGTATTTTTCATCTCCGCAGGCGTCATTCTCCTGTTCGTGCTTTTGAGCGCGCTTTTTACCAAGCAGGTAGGCAGCATGTTCACCATGCTGCAAGGCTGGATCGTCGCCAATTTCGGCTGGTTTTACGTCCTTGCCACAGCAGGCTTTCTATTTTTTGTGTTTTTTCTGTTCTTCAGCTCCTACGGCTTGGTGCGCCTGGGCCAGAATGATGAGGAACCGGAATATAGCTATGCGACCTGGTTCGCCATGCTCTTTTCCGCCGGCATGGGCATCGGCCTGCTGTTCTATGGCGTAGCGGAACCCATCCTGCATTATACCGCCCCACTGGTGAGCCAGCCTGGAACCACCGACGCGGCGCGCGAGGCAATGGAGCTTGCCTTTTTCCACTGGGGTCTGCATGCCTGGGCCATTTACATCGTGGTCGGCCTGTCTCTTGCCTATTTCGCCTACCGGCATGACCTGCCGCTAACGATTCGCTCCACACTCTACCCCCTGCTCGGCAGACGCATTTACGGCCCCGCCGGAGATGCCGTGGAAATCCTGGCGGTATTTGGCACGCTGTTTGGCGTCGCCACCTCGCTTGGTTTGGGCGTCATGCAGATCAACGCGGGGCTGAACTATCTGGGCCTGCTTCCGGAGTCCACCGCGAACCAGATCTGGCTCATCGCCGGCATTACCATTCTGGCTACCGTATCGGTGGTTACCGGCCTCGACCGGGGAATGCGCCGGCTGAGCGAAATCAATCTGGGCTTGGCGTTAGCATTGCTGCTCTTCGTCTTTTTCGCAGGTCCGACCATCTTTTTGCTCAGCAGCTTCGTCCAGAGCCTTGGCCATTACGCGCAAACGCTGCTGGGCATGAGCTTTCGCACAACCCCGTTTCAGGGAATTGAATGGCAGGCGAGCTGGACCATGTTCTACTGGGGCTGGTGGATATCCTGGTCGCCTTTCGTTGGTATGTTCATCGCCCGGATTTCGCGTGGCCGCACCATACGGGAATTCATTGGCGGAGCCCTGTTCGCGCCAACCCTGCTGACTTTCTTCTGGTTTATCGTCTTCGGCAACACCGCCCTCCACATGGAGATCTTCGGCCCCGGCGGCATTAGCGCGGCAGTCGCCGACAGCGTGCCAACCGCCATCTTCGCCATGCTGGACAGGCTACCCTGGCCACTGATCAGCTCGACGCTGGCCACACTGGTAGTCGCCACCTTCTTCATCACTTCGTCGGATTCGGCATCACTGGTCATCGATATCATGACCACCAACGGCAATCCGAATCCACCTGTGATCACCCGAGTTTTCTGGGCCACCACCGAAGGCGTGGTCGCTGCGGTACTGCTACTGGCCGGGGGTCTGCAGGCCTTGCAAACCGCCGCCGTTACCACGGCCCTGCCTTTCAGCTTCGTCATGATCCTGATGTGCTGGAGTCTCATGCGCGGCTTGAGTATCGAGAACAAAAGAGGTGCCTTTCGGGCTGCAGCAATCAGCCCCGCCACGCTGGCGCCTGCCGAGGAAACCGAGGTCGAAGACACGGCTCAGACAAGCGACTGGCGCGCCCAACTGCAGACACTGATCGGACGCCAGCGTCCCTCCAGGGGACATACCGACACGGAGACCTGCCGTCCCCGGATCCGCCGCTTCATGGATGAGGAAGTTGACCCAGCATTCAAGCGGCTTGCCGCCGAGTTGCAGCGCAATGGGCGGGGGGTCCAGGTCGACCGCCACCCCTTCCAGGCCACATTGGTCGTCTTGCGAGAAGGCAATGAGGAGTTCACCTACACCCTGCGTGGCCGAACCTACCGGCGCATGCCTTTCGCCTTTCCCGAACTGCGTGGATCGGCCGGCGAACCGATCTGCTTGGCGGAGATCCTGCTGCGCGGTGGCACCATCAGCGAAACGCCCCTGGAGGGCTTCACACGGGACCAGATCATCCAGAATTTCCTGGCTGAATACGCCAAGTGGATGGGCTGGTAGGTCCGGCGGCTGTTCAGACCACCGGAGCCGCACTAAAAATAGTAGCCCACATTGACGTTGAAGCGGGTGTGCCAGCCATTGTCCGGGCCGCCCGCGGCCAGCCCTTCGGAAAAACTCGGCGTCATATAGGGGTGCTGTTTGCCGAGAGCCAGATCTGCATAAATGAACAGCGGACCCAAACCAAAGGAAGCGCCGCTCACGTTCTGCTGCGTGTCCAGGAACCCGTCGGCGTCCTTCATCAGGATGCTGTAATCGTTATAGAACGTCACGTCCTTGAGATGCCAGCGATTCACCGGCAATGTATAGCTGAGCCCGGCGGCCAGGATACTCCCCTTGGCAGCCACCTCGTAAGGGAAATCGTAGGCGCCCATGACCACGACATCGTCGCTTTGCCCCATCGGGTTCTTCAGGTTGTACTGGTAGCGGATTGCCTCCAGCTTGGTACCCCAGCGTCCGTATTCGCCCTTGGCATGCACAGCCGCAGCCCAGCGACTACCTGTCCGATGCGTGAGCTCATTCGGTACCTGACCCAGCATCAGCGACATACCTAATTCCGTGGATGAGTCGGGACTATGCTCGGCGGTATAACTCAGACGCCCGTTGATGGTGTTCCGCTCATTGTTTTGCGCGTCGCCTTCCTGCACCACGTTATACGTGTAACGGGCGCTATCATCGCTCTCGCCCACGCCATTCGGGGCAGGACGGGCATAATAAGCGATCTGCCCGCTCCAGGGTCCCCACTTGTTGCCGTACTTGACGCCCATATTGTAGGCGTCCTCCAGACCAACGTAATAGGG
>JASBUE010000331.1 GCA_030148045.1 Candidatus Tenderia sp. | reverse complement strand
GAAACAACCGATAAAAATTCTCCGTCGTCGCCTCCGCCACCTCCTCTAGAGAAATCCCCTTCAACCCGGCGATATACTCGGCCACATAACGGGTATAGCCCGGCTGGTTGCTCTTGCCACGGTAAGGAACCGGCGTCAGATAGGGCGAATCGGTCTCCACCAGCATTTTGTCCAGGGGGCATAATCGGGCCACCTCTTTCAGCTCGGTGGCGTTCCTAAAGGTGACGATGCCGGAAAAGGAGATGACGCAGTTCAGCTCGATGGCGCGTTGCGCCGTCGCCCAGTCGTCCACGAAGCAATGCATGATGCCGCCTACCTCGGCGGCGCCCTCCTCGGCCATGATATCCAGGGTATCAGGCTGGGCCTCACGGCTGTGGATGATCAGCGGTTTGCCGCTCTGTCTGGCGGCGCGGATATGGCGTCGGAAACGCTCGCGTTGCCACTCCAGCTCCCCTTCGCTCCTGAAATAGTCCAGACCGGTCTCGCCGATGGCGATCACCTTGGAATGTTCGGCCAGTTTTACCAGCCGTTCCATGCTGGGCTCTTCGCCCTTATTCTCGTTGGGATGTACCCCGACCGAGGCGTAAACATGGTCGTAACGCTCGACCAGCGCCATCATGGCGGGCCATAGCTCCAGGTTGATGGCGACACAGAGCATCTGGTTTACATCCAGCGCCCGGGCCTGCTCGAAGACATGCTCCAGGTCGCCACCCAGGGCCTCCAGGTCCAGACGATCTAGATGACAATGGGAATCTATCAATTGCATAGACATAACTGTGAAAGTAATACTTGAGGAAAATTATTACATGGTATGGGTAGGGCGATCCGACTTGAGCGCCCCGCCGAGATAGGTTTCGATCTTTTTGCGGGCGTTTTCACCATCCTGGTCGGCGGCGAACTGTACGCCGATGCCGGCCACCCGATTGCCCTGGGCGCCCTTGGGGGTGATCCAGATCACCTTGCCGACAATAGGCAGTTTTTCGCTCTCCTCCATCAGCTTCAGCAGCATGAAGACCTCGTCGCCCAGCTTGTAGTCCCTATTGGTGGGGATAAACAGACCGCCGTTTTTGACAAACGGCATATAGGCGGCGTAAAGGGCGCCTTTGTCTTTGATAGTGAGCGACAAAATCCCTTGCCGCGGTACTATAGGTGGGGACGGTTTATGGTCTTCTGCTTCAGCCATTGGCTTAGTTATCGTACCTAACTATTTTTATTTAAGCGATTTTTCGCTTATTGGAGCGAAAGCTGCGCTGCCAGTGAATCAGCACGGACTCCATGATCAGCGCCGGATTCAGATTACGCTCCAGCGCCTGCTGCGCCTCTCTGACATCATCTTGTAACAAAAAAAGCTCCGGTAAAGATACCCGATCCGCCAGCTTCAGCAAACGGCCCTGAAGATCCGGGTTGGCGCTGTGGGGCGGCTGGGATCCTGCGCTCTTGAGGCGGATCATGTCGGCGGTCCAGGTGTAGAGACAATCCAGACTCCAGCCGGTGCCTTGCTTGTTGCACCGGGCCGCCAAGGCGACCGGATCGAGCGTCTGCCCGGCAAGCTGTTCCAAACCGTCCAGGAGGGCACTTCGCTGTTCTACCATGCCCTCCTCGGCCAGCTGCAACGCCTTGAGGGTAGCGCCGCCAGCCAGGGCCAGCAACAGGTCGATGTCGGCGCCTCGAGGCAACTGCTGCGCCAGCCAGGCGCGGCCGGCGTCCGGCTCGATGCCGAAGCGGATCTCCTGACAACGTGAGCGAATAGTGGCCGGCAGCTGCGCCGGCCGGTGGGTGACCAGGAGTAACAGGGTCTCGGCCGAGGGCTCCTCCAGGGTCTTGAGCAGGCTGTTGCTGGCGTTGATGTTCATCGCCTCGGCCGGATGGATAATGACTACCTTGTGGCCGGCGTACTGGGATTTGAGCGTCACGAACCGGCCGATGGCGCGAGTCTGATCGACGACGATGGCCTTTTTGCCCTCCGGCGGTACCACGGAGAGGATATCCGGATGATTGCCGGCCTGATACAGCCGGCAGTAACGGCATTGGCCGCAGGGGACGGCGTCCTGCTGCGGCGCTTCGCACAGCAGACTCTGGGCGAACAACCGGGCGAATGCCTCTTTGCCCAGCCCCTGCGGTCCGGTGAGCAGCAGGGCATGGGGCAGGCGCCCCTGTTGATGCGCCGCCTGCAGACGCTGCCATTGGCTCTGTTGCCAGGGGAAATAGGCCATACTCAATTGGCTGCCATGATGAGATGGTTGATCACTTCACTCAATTGTATTTTAACCTGTTCGAGCGGTTGTGATGCGTCGATCACACAATAACGCCCGGGATGCTCCCTGGCCATGTCCAGATAGGCCTGGCGCACCTTGACGAAGAAGGCCCGCCTTTCAAGCTCGAAGCGGTCGGCCGCCCGCTTCAGGCCGGAGGCGCGGGCCAGACCCACCTCCACCGGGGCATCCAGCAGCAGGGTGACATCGGGCCGCAGCTTGCCCTGAACCCACTGCTCCAGTGCGGCGATGCGGGCCATATCGATGCCGCGGCCACCGCCCTGATAGGTGTAGGTGGCGTCGGTAAAGCGGTCACAGAGCACCCACTTCCCCCGGGCCAGGGCGGGCCGGATCACCTCGGCCAGGTGCTGGGCACGGGCGGCGAATATGAGCAGCAGCTCGGTGTCGTCCGTCATGCTTTGATTGTTGTGGTCCAGCAGCAGGGCGCGGATCTTTTCACCCAGTTCAGTGCCGCCCGGTTCGCGCGTCGGCATCACCTCGATACCGGCCGCCCGCAGCGCTTCGTGCACATATCCCATGTTGGTGGATTTCCCCACCCCCTCGATTCCCTCGACGGTGATAAACAGGCCTCGCTTCATGCTCGTCCCTTATTGTTGCGGTTTGAGCTGGTATTGTCGCACCGCATTGATGTGCTCTTCCAGTGTGGCCGAAAAATAGTGGCTGCCGTCGCCCTTGGAGACGAAGTAAAGGCTGTCGCCCGTGGCCGGGTGCAGGGCGGCATGGATGGCGGCGGCCCCCGGCAGGGCGATGGGGGTGGGCGGTAGGCCGCGGCGGGTGTAGGTGTTGTATGGAGTGTCGCGCCTGAGATCGCTGCGGCGGATATTGCCGTCGAAGTCCTCGCCCAGGCCGTAGATCACGGTCGTGTCGGTCTGCAGGCGCATCCCCTTTTCCAGCCGCCTGACAAAGACGCCGGCGATCTCGGCTCGCTCGGCGGGCACGGCGGTCTCCTTTTCGATGATGGACGCCATGATCAGGGCTTCGTAAGGCGATTCATAGGGCAGACCCGTGGCACGCTGCGCCCACTCCTGCTGCAACAGCTCGCTCATGGCCTGATAGGCGCGCCTGAGAAAATCGAGGTCGCTCAGGCCGGCGGCGAAGTAATAGGTCTCGGGCAGGAAGCGCCCCTCGGGATGTTCACCCGGCATGCCCAGCCGTTGCATGATCTGTTCGGTGTTTAAGCCGGCGAGCGTGTGTTGCAGCTTATCGTGCCGGCGAACGGCCTGCAGCATCTCCCTGAAGGTCCAGCCTTCCACCACGGTCAGGGCGTATTGCAGCACCTCACCGGCGACCATCTTGTCGAGTATCGCCAGGGGCTTCATGCCCGGCTCAAGCAGATACTCGCCCGCCTGTAGTTTTTCCGCCTTGCCGTGCCAGCGCCCCAGGAGGGTCAGATAACGGGCGTGATCGATCACACCCTCGGATTGCAGCTGCAGGGCAATCCTGTTCAAACTGGAACCGGGCTCGATGACGACGATTTTTTCCTCGCTGAGATTGACGGGATTGCGCTTGAAGCTGAACAGCTCGAGCGCCAACCAAGCGCCCGCCAGGCAAACGCCGATGACGGTGATAGCGATGATCTTGAATAGCAACTCAGACGGTTTCATGGCCGGCATCGTTGCGCCTTGCCGCATTGACTGCGGCAATGATCTGCCGCGTCAGCGGGCCTACCCGATAGTGCCGCTGTTCCAGCTGTCGTAGCGGCCAGACACCGATAAGAGAGTTGGAAACAAACAGCTCCTCCGCGCCGTTTATATCGCCACGATTGAAGCGGCCGATTTCGAGCGGGATGTTCGCAGCGCGGGCAAGATCCAGAATCACGTCACGCACAATGCCAGCCACTCCGCAGTTCGACAAATCAGGGCTGTGAAGCGTCCCGTCTCTGACAAAAAAA
This sequence comes from Candidatus Tenderia sp., assembly GCA_030148045.1. Lineage (GTDB taxonomy): Bacteria > Pseudomonadota > Gammaproteobacteria > Tenderiales > Tenderiaceae > Tenderia. The sequence continues at coordinate 5,258 of JASBUE010000331.1, read as the reverse complement.
AGGTTGCTCATGGTGCCTTCCACGATGTGGCCGTGAACGTCCGCCATCAGACCTTCATGGATCTCTTTGTCATCCCATTCGCTGCGCGCCATCACCTGTTCCAGCCGATTGAGGTGTTTGACACCGGCAAGGAGGGGATTGATCCCCAGGGGCGTGGTGCAATAGCGGGCGACTATGCCGCCGGTTTCATTACCGGCCGGATAGCCCGGCCAGTCGTAGACAGAGACGATACGGTTGGGAGACGTGTGCGCACTCTCCGGTGCGCGATAGCCACGGCCGCCCTCGCCCCGCGTGACAATGAGTTTGATCACCGCCTCTGAACGATCATGGAGCAGGCGTCGCGCCTCCGCCAGCAGCAGTTGTTCATCCGGTGCCGCCATGTCCAGTCGTTGGCAGCCCAGGCGCAAACGTTTCACGTGACGGTGCCAGAATTCCAACCGACCTGCGCGCACGGCGATGGTCTCGAACAGTCCGTCGCCGTACTGCAGGCCGCGATCCTGCAGGCCAACGGCCGTGGCGTTGTCGCCGTTAAGCAGGTGTTGCATCGTCCAGTCCCAATGCCCGTAACAGGCCGCGCGCCTTGGCGCGGGTCTCCTGCAATTCGTTCGCGGCAACGGAATCGGCGACGATACCGGCGCCGGTACGAAAACTGAGTCGGTCGTCGTCCAACAGCATGGTGCGGATCAGGATGTTGAGATCCATGCGGCCACAGTGGCTGATGTAACCGACGGAGCCGGTGTAGGGGCCGCGCGGCGTCTGCTCCAGTTCCTGGATGATTTCCATGCAACGCACCTTGGGACAGCCGGTGATGGTGCCGCCGGGAAACACCGCACGGATCACATCCACGGGGGTAACCTCAGGGCGCAACCGGCCGCTGACATTAGAGACGATATGGTGCACATGGGCGTAGGACTCGAGTACCATCAGTTCATCCACTTTTACCGTGCCGGGCACACAGACGCGGCCGAGATCGTTGCGCTCCAGATCGATCAGCATGACATGCTCGGCGCGTTCTTTCGGATGCGCCATCAGGATATTGGAAAAGGCCCGGTCGGCATCCGGATCGCCGCTGCGCGGCCTGGTGCCGGCGATCGGCCGGGTACTGGCGATACCCCTATGGATTTCGACCAGGCGCTCGGGCGAGGAACTGATAATAGCCTTGCCCCGGTGGTTCACCAGGGCGGCGAAAGGCGCCGGGTTATTGCGGCGCAGCGACCGATAGAGTTCCACCGCCGCAGTCCCGCCTAGCTTCATGCGCCAGGCACGCGAGAGATTGACCTGGAACACGTCCCCTTCGCGGATGTAGTCGCGAATGCGGTTGACGCCGTCGATGTAGCTTTGCGGGTCATCCTCGTCTATGGCCAACACATTAGGGGAAGCGAACGCTTCATCGTCCTTGCCGGGGAGCGCCAGGTCCGCCTCCATCTGTAACAACAACGACTCGCTGCCGGGCTCACAAACGAGGTATGTACAAGAAACCTGGTGATCACGAATCAAGGCGGCTGGGATGCGGGTGGCAAAGGCGGTGGGCAGCGGGCCGGGGGTATGCGGAAGGTTCAGGGTCGGCTCGATCTCATTGGCAAGCCCATAGCCGAGATAGACAAACCAGCCACCGGCGAACGGCAGTCCGGAGTCGGCGACGGTCAATTTGTCGCGTTGCCAGCTCTGCTCCAAGGTAGCGAGAAAACCGGCCTCACCTGCCTCAATGGTTCGACCGGGAAGGGCAAACAAAATATCATAGCGCGATTGCGGCGTGCCATGCACCACGCTCTCGAGCAGATGGGGATAACGATCGGGATGGGCCTGGTGCAACGTTAACAGATCGAGGCTAAGATCCAGCCTGCGGATGTATTGCCATTGCCTGTTCAACACACTACACCCGGACCATTAGGGAAACTGAGTTCCCGCTGTGATTAAACCTTGGAAAAGACCAGACTGCCGTTGGTGCCGCCGAAACCAAAAGAGTTGGACAGGGCCACGTCGATCTTCATCTGGCGCGCCTCGTTGGGCACGTAATCGAGGTCACAGTCCGGATCGGGTGTGGTGTAGTTGATGGTCGGTGGTGCCACCTGGTCGCGAATGGCCAGGGCGGTAAAGATCGCCTCGATGCCGCCGGCCGCACCGAGCAGATGGCCGGTCATGGACTTGGTGGAACTCATGGCCAGTTCGTAGGCATGATCACCAAACAAGCTTTTGGTTGCCAGGGTCTCGGCCTTGTCACCCGCCGGCGTGGAGGTGCTGTGGGCATTGATGTAATCGATCTGGTCGGGATTGACACCGGCATCCTTCAGCGCCAATTCCATGCACTTGCGCGCGCCCTCGCCGCCTTCGCTGGGCATGGTCATGTGATAGGCGTCGCCGTTCATACCGAAACCGATGAGCTCGGCATAGATCGGTGCACCACGGCGTTTGGCGTGTTCGTACTCTTCGACCACCACCACGCCGGCACCGTCGCTCAGGACGAAGCCGTCGCGATCCCGGTCCCAGGGACGGCTGGCGCCTTCCGGATCGTCATTACGGGTCGACAGGGCGCGCGCAGCGGCAAAGCCCCCCAGCCCGGTGGGCGAGGTAGCCATCTCGGCGCCGCCGGCGATCATCACATCGGCATCACCGCGCTCGATGATGCGCGCCGCTTCACCGATATTGTGGGTGCCGGTGGTACAGGCGCTGACGATGGCCAGATTAGGGCCCTTCATGCCGTACATGATGGAAAGATTGCCGGAGATCATGTTGATGATGTTGCTGGGCACGAAGAACGGGGAAATTCTACGCGGGCCGGCGTTTGTAAAGGTTTCGTGGCCCTTTTCAATGCCGGGCAGACCGCCGATACCCGAGCCGATCATGACGCCGATGCGATCGGCATTCTCGTCGGTGACCTCGAGGCCGGAATCATCGATCGCCTCCTTGGCCGCGGCGATACCGTAATGGATAAACGGATCCATTTTACGGGCATCCTTAGGCGACATGTAATCAGTCACGTCAAAGCCGTGCACAGAACCACCAAAACGAACTGTAAATTCAGAAACATCAAAATGCGTGATGGTGGCGATGCCGCTCTTGCCGGCAAGAATGTTTTGCCATGACTCTTTGACGGTCAAACCGACTGGACAGACCATACCCAAACCGGTCACGACGATACGACGCTCTCTATTCACGCTTTGTAACCTCTGAATCTTCCCCGAATGTTAATTACACTTCCCGGCAAGGGAAGCAAAAGCAAAGGCCGCCAGCTGCGTCGAACGTGGGACAGGAACGCGTTGCTGCTGCGGCCTTGATGGGCTCTATAAAGTGATTTAGCCCAGGTTGGAATTGATGTAGTCGATGGCTTGCTGAACGGTGGTGATCTTTTCAGCCTCTTCATCGGGAATCTCACACTCGAACTCTTCTTCAAGAGCCATTACCAATTCCACGGTATCGAGGGAATCTGCGCCCAGATCATCGACGAAAGAAGCCTCGGTGGTGACTTCGTCTTCTTTAACCCCAAGTTGCTCAACGACAATCTTTTTGACGCGCTCTTCGACAGTGCTCATGATAAATTCTTCCTCCAAAAGGTATTTTGATGCAGACCTAGCTGCGGTCGGTATTTTATCCCGATTACCACGAGTTGCAAGCAAGATCGCGGCAAATGATACAGGAATTTCCAATAAAATTGTTAACCTTGTTTCTGTCCAACCAACATGGCCAAGAGTTTTTCCATTTAACCCATGTACATACCGCCGTTGACATCGAGGGTGAAACCCGTGATATAGGCGGCACCCGGCGACACCAGGAACGCCACGGCGGCGGCGATTTCTTCCGGCTTGCCCAGACGATTCAACGGAATCTGTTTCAGCAGCGCCTCTTTCTGCGCCTCCGGCAGGCTCTTGGTCATATCGGTATCGATGAAACCGGGGGCGACGGCATTGACGGTGATGCCGCGCGAAGCGACTTCACGTGCCAGCGATTTGGTAAAGCCGAACACGCCGGCCTTGGCAGCAGAATAGTTGGTCTGGCCGGGATTTCCAGTTTCACCGACCACCGAGGCAATATTGACGATGCGCCCCTGCTTTGCCTTCATCATGCCGCGCAGACAGGCCTTGCTCATGCGGTAGATGGAGCCGAGATTGGTCTCCATGATGGCGTTCCACTCGTCATCCTTCATACGCATCAGCAGGTTGTCACGCGTGATGCCGGCATTATTGACCAGGATGGTCGGCACGCCGAAGTCGTTGTTGATCTGTTCCACGACGGTGTCGATGGATTCCTGCGAGGTGACGTTAAGCGCCATGCCGGCACCCTTAACACCGCTTTCATTCATGTAGTTAGAGATAGCCTCTGCACCACTCTCTGAGGTGGCGGTGCCGATCACCGCAGCGCCCTGCCTGCCCAGCCCGAGGGCGATTGCCTTGCCGATGCCGCGGCTGGCGCCGGTAACCAGCGCAATTTGATTTTCCAGTGTCATATGCCTTCCCCCGTTGTTTGATCTTAGGCTCTGAGAGCCTCGAGTGCGACCGCAAGTGTCTTGGCATCAAATACCGGCAGTGCCGCCATGTCACGATTAATGCGCCTGTTGAGCCCGGCCAACACCTTGCCGGGGCCGCTTTCAAGCAGTGTATCCACCCCCGCCTGTGATAAGAACTGCACAGTCTCGACCCAGCGGACCGGACTGTAAAGCTGTTTGGTCAGCACAGTGCGGATCGCATCCTCATCGGCATGACTGGCAACGTCCACGTTATGGATGACCTTGATCTGCGGTGCCTGGATATCGATCTCTTTCAGGGACTCGGCCAGCTCCTGCGCCGCACCCTGCATCAGACTACAGTGGGAAGGCACGCTTACGGGCAACACCACGGCGCGCTTGGCGCCTGCCGCTTTGGCCAGCTCCACGGCCCGCTCGACGGCGGTCTTGGCGCCGGCCACCACCACCTGACCGGGGGCGTTGAAATTGACCGCCTGGACCACCTCGCCCCGCGCGGCCTGGTCGCAGGCATCAATGACCTGCGCGTCGTCGAGACCGAGGATGGCGGCCATGGCGCCTTCGCTCTGAGGCACGGCGGCCTGCATCAGCTGGCCACGCCTTTCCACCAGCTTGATGGCGTCGGCGAAGCGAATGGCCCCGGCGGCGGCCAGGGCGCTGTATTCGCCTAGGCTGTGGCCGGCCAGGCAAACGGGCATGGCGCCGCCGGCGGCCTGCCAGACGCGCCAGGTGGCGATGCCGGCGGCGAGCATGGCGGGCTGGGTCTTGTCGGTCTGGTTCAGCTCGCCTTCGGGCCCCTGCT
>JASBUE010000327.1 GCA_030148045.1 Candidatus Tenderia sp. | reverse complement strand
CAACGCAGGGGTGATCGTGGAACGCCTGCCGCGTTCCACCCTGTTGATCCGCCCCGATGACTCAGGACGGGAAAAGCCCATTGCCGCCAATATCAACCGGATCGTTATCGTGGCGACGGCGAAGGCGCTGCGCGACGAGGAGTACCGCCTCAATCACGGTCTCATCGATCGTTATCTGGTGGCCGCCGAGAGCCTTCACATCACCCCGGTAATCGTGGTCAACAAATTCGATCTGCTGACGGAACAAGAACGTCATCGACTGGAACAAGACATGCGGCCCTACCGTGACATCGGCTATGAGGTCATCCACACCAGCGCCAAGCAGGCGCACGGCCTGGAGCAATTGACCCGCCGGCTGGAAAACCAGACCTGCGTGTTTGTCGGTGAGTCCGGCGTGGGCAAATCCTCCATCATCGGCACCCTGTTGGCCGACGCCGGTATTCGCGTCGGCGAAGTCTCGGCTGCATCGGGCAAGGGCAAACACACCACCACCGCCACCACGCTCTATCATCTGGACGGCGGCGGCGACCTCATCGATTCACCCGGGGTAAGGGAATTCGGCCTGATCCACATCGAACCCGCCGCCCTGGCCTTCAACTTCATCGAGTTCCGCCCCTACCTCGGCCAGTGCAAATTCCACAATTGCATCCACGACGCCGAACCGCAATGCGCGCTAAAGCAGGCGGTCGATGAAGGCAGGATCAGCCGGCGGCGCTACGGAAATTATCTGGAGATTTTGTCCTCACTCAGCCCCTGCCGATAGTCGGCATTTCCACCTTGAGCAGCAGCGCCAGCTGGTCGGCGTTGGCCACCACGTCGGCCAGGGTATATTGATTCAACACCTCGAGAAAGCTGGATTTGGCCGCCTTCAGCGCCTTGATCAGGGCACAGCCGGGCGCGATGGGACAGGTGTTGTTTTCCTTGTCGAAACATTCCACCAGATCGAAGTTGGGTTCGGTCTTTTGCACCACCTCGCCGATGTTGATCTCCGCGGGATTGTAGGCCAGCAGCATGCCGCCGCCGCGGCCACGGGTGGTCTTGATATAGCCCAGGTTGGCGAGATTGTGCACCACCTTGACCAGGTGATTGCGCGAGATGCCATAACTTGCGGCAATCTCGGTGATAGTGGCCTGCTGCTGCGGCCGTATACCGAGATAAATCAGGACGCGCAGAGAGTAGTCGGTGTAGAGGGTCAACTGCATGGTTCGGGTTCCGTCCTTGGCGATAAGGTGCTCATTATACCCTACTGCTCGGCTGGCTCGATCAGCATGGCCGCCGACAGGATCACCAGCCCCCTGGCAATCAGAATCCCCTTGCCCTGGGCACGATGGTCGGCGCGCGCACTGTCGTCGCCATTGAGCAGTTTTCTGGCGCTCAGAATTTGCAGCACATAGAGGGCGTACAGCACCAGCACCAGAATGAAATGCATCCAGATCATGAAGGAGAGGATCTCCTCCTGCTCGATGAGGCGCCGGTACCAGTCCTTGGTCAGCACCAGATAGACGGGGAAAAACAGGTCGATAAGCATCATCGAGGCCATCACCGGAATATGGAAATAGCGTTTCTTCGCCCACAGGAATGCCCAGACCATCAAGGCATAGGAGGCGATCACGAACAACAGACTGCCGCTTATCATTTCTTGTTAATCCCCTTAAAGCGTCTGTCGACTGGCCATGGCATGGGACAAGGTGCCGCCGTCGATGTATTCCAGCTCGCCGCCCATGGGCACGCCGCGGGCGATGCGGCTGGCGACAACGCCATGAACGCGCGCCAGTTCAGCAATATAGTGGGCCGTGGCCTCACCCTCCACCGTGGAGTTGGTCGCCAGGATCACCTCCTTGATCTCGCCCTGAGCCAGCCGGGCCGACAGCAGGTCGAGACCGATCTGATCGGGACCAATGCCGTCCAGGGGCGACAGATGGCCCATCAGCACGAAATAGAGTCCCTTATAGACCTTGGACTGCTCGATGGCCGCCACATCGGTGGGCATCTCCACCACACACAGCAGCGAACGGTCGCGGCTCCGGCCGACGCAGACGGGGCAGATGTCGAGCTCGGTGAGTGTGCGGCAGGCGGCGCAATGGCCCACCTTCTCCGCCGCCTCGGTCAGCGCACCGGCCAGACGCCGGGCACCGTCACGATCCCGCTCCAGCAGGTGATAGGTCATGCGCTGGGCGGATTTGGGCCCCACGCCGGGCAGGCAGCGCAGCGCTTCGATCAGGTTGCTAATCAGGGAAGATTCTTTCATCAAATATTCTTGAGCTTTGGGCTGTCACTGTTGCCGAAAGATGGATTTTGGCAACCGGGGCTTAGGGAGGTTAAATCCCCCCTAGCCCCCCTTTAAAAAGGGGGGTGACTGTAAGGTTAAAATGGCAATTTCATCCCCGGCGGCAATCCCATGCCAGAGGTCATGCCAGACATGCGCTCCTGGGTCTCGCGCTCCACCTGGCGCACCGCATCGTTGACGGCCGCGGCCAGCAGGTCTTCGAGCATTTCATTGTCTTCCTCTATCAGGCTTTGATCGATGGCGACGCGGCGCACGTCGTGGCGTCCGGTCATCACCACGCTCACCAGACCGCCGCCGGCCTGGCCGGTCACTTCCATGTTGGCCAGCTCTTCCTGCGCCTTCTGGATGTTTTCCTGCATCTTCTGGGCCTGCTTCATCAGACCACCCAAGCCACCTTTCATCATGTCTACCTCGCTGTGTTTGAGTATGTATGGGGTTGGATTCTATTATTCCAGCGGCCGGACCGAATCCGTCACCACCTGGGCATTGAACACTTCGCGTATGCGCTGCACATTGGGATCGGTATTGATGGCGTCGAGCGCCGCCCGCTGCCTGTCTTCGGCTTGGCGCTGCTGGATACCGGCCGGCGTCTGGTGGCTGTCGCCGCCGCTGACGAACTCCAGCCTGACGGCCTCGCCATAATACTTGCCCAGGGCCTCCTGGAGGCGCTGTTCCATGGCCTTGCTGCGCAGGGTGGCGTGCTGGCTGGACAGGGCCAGACGGATCAGGTTGCCCTCCTTGCCAGACAACGTGGAGTTGGCTGCCAGTTGATAGGCCATCCCTTTCAGGCCCAGCTGCGCCACCACGTCGTGCCACCGGCCAGTGCCGGACGCGGCCGGTCTGGCGGCCGACGAACCCGCCGCGGGCTCGGCAACGCCGGACGCGGCCGGCTGCGCCGCGGACGTGGACCGCGGGGCCGGAGTCTGCGAACGCGGCGCAGCGGATTTGGCCTGTGGCTGCTGCACCGTCGCGCCGTCGGGACGGAACGCCAGCATGCGTAGCAGCACCATCTCAAAGCCGCTGCGCGGCTCCGGGGCCAACGGCAGGTCACGCCGAGCGATCAGGCCGATCTGGTAATAAAGCTGGATATCTTCGGGGCCGATCTTGTCGGCCAGGGCCGCCAGGGCCTGCTGGTCGGCCAGCCCTTCAAGGGTCTCCGGCGCCAGCTGGGCCAGCGCCAGTGTGTGCAGCCGGGAGACCAGCTCGGCCAGCACGGCGGTAAAATCCACGCCCTGCTGGGCCAGATCGTCGACGGTTTTCAGCATACTCATGGCGTCGTTGTCCGCCAGCCCCTGCAACAGGCGCAGCACATAGCTGCGGTCGATCGTGCCGAGCATGGCGCGCACTTCGTCCTCCACCAGCCGGCCACCGCCATAGGCAATGGCCTGATCCAACAGGCTGAGGGCGTCACGCATACTGCCGTCCGCACTTGCGGCGATAATGGCCAAGGCCGGCCGGTCAAAATCGATTCCCTCTTCGCCGAGCACATGCGCCAGATGGCCGGCGATCATCTCCGCCGACATGCGCTTGAGATTGAACTGCAGGCAGCGCGACAGGATGGTCGCCGGCAGTTTCTGCGGATCGGTGGTAGCCAATAGAAATTTGACGTGCTGCGGCGGCTCTTCCAGG
>JASBUE010000125.1 GCA_030148045.1 Candidatus Tenderia sp. | reverse complement strand
GCGTCGGCCACCCCCTCTGGCTTCGGGTAGAATGGCTCAATGGTTTTAGCCCCTCCCAGGGAATAATGACCTCCATCTCGTCAAGAAACCTTTCTTTGAGGGCCTCCTTGACGGTATTTTTCAGAGCCGTCAGTCAGAGATTGTCGTTTCATGGTCATCGATCCGGGTAGCCCTTTGTAGATTGCCGTATTATTACTCAACTCGTGAATTAATCGGTAATGCCTAGTATATGCATCGCAAACACGTCTGCTTGCAGCATGGACAAAAACCTCTCCTGGATTGCCCAGGAGAGGTTCTCCATACTGCAAGGATATACATGTTTAAACGCCCTGGCTATCCTCGAGCTCTTGCTGCAGATCGGTGGTATCGCTTACCGCATCATGTGCGGCGCCGACGGCATCCTGTGAGTCGACATGCGAATCAGAAATATCGCTGGCTGCATTCATGACCTCAGACGTGCTGGCGGCGATATCCTGGGATTCCATGTGTGAGCCTGAGGTTGCCTCGGCTATGTCACTGGTTTCTTCGATGTCAGAGCCTGCAGTGTCATTTACGTCGCTGCTTGCTTCCATATCCACCTCGGCAAGGTCATGGGGCGCCTCATTTTCTGAGCTTGATCCTGCGGCTTCATTAATGTCATGAGTGACTCCGCCTACTTCCGGGATATCCATGTCGTGGGTGATGGCGCTCAGATCACTGGAGTCAGTGACCTGAAGGGTCGAGTCCAGGTCACCCAGTTCCACAGCCTGAGAAAACCCTGCGGAAAGCGCCAGGAAAATACCGGTGGCCATAGCCATAGATGTGATCGATTGTTTCATTGCGGATTTCCTTTTTATGTTGAGTTGATAGAGCTTGCTGCTGATCGGGCAGTCGTGTTTTGTCCGGACAAACTGAACGAAACGACTGTGCAAGTCTTACAACAACAGCCTTGTCGTCGCTTCTGTCCTAGTAAACGCAAACTGAACCGGAAAGGTTCCAGCAATGCGAAAAAATTCTCCAGGCTGGAGATTGTTGGCCGGGGTTATAGTGAAAGTCCGTCAGCCGGAAGCCGGTTATGATGCCGAAGGATCTCTCATGTCAGCAGCTTTCGATGAACTCCAGGGTGTTGCCGTCCGGCTCGCGGCAGAACAGCGCCCGGCGGCTGGAGCGGCTCGGGGTATAGTCGCTGCCGTGTTTGCCCAGGGTCTCGATCAGTGGTTGCAGGTCGCTGACCTGCCAGCCAGGCGTCGGGGTAGCCCAGGCCGGGGCGATTGGAAAGTTGTGTCAAGGTGCTGGGCGTGCCCCAGATTACGGCGGTGGCTGGGGCTTGCGATGTATCGCGGCTCTCTGCCACACTTCATGCAAACGGTCTCCGTTGGTTTAGTTGGTCTGTTTGGCGACTCCAATTTCACCAATACCGAGACCGTTTTTTATGCCAGGCAGCCATCTTCACGCGTATATTTATGCCGTTTTCCGGACTTCACTTTTGGTGAAGTCCAGCAACAGCCGTGCACAGACAGTTGGTACTGTATATAAGCTTTTTCTTTGAAAAGAGCGCCGGATTAACGCAACTGCCAGGTTTATGTAAGTCTCAAGAATAAACCCAGTTTGCGCTCTGGATCTCCGCCTGAGGCGCCACCTCATCCTCCACCCTGACTTTAATGCGAACACTTTTGCGCTTGCCATCGTGCTCAAGGGTGGCGACAAGCTCGCCGTTGGCGTTGGTAGCTCCCTTCAACGGTAGAGGAAGCACGTTGCGCCCCTGCGTCAAGCTGATCTGCCATGACAAATGGCTTATACCAGGAAAACCGACCAACTCCACGTTGTCGGGCAAGTTGAGACTAAGGGTCGCATCCTGGATCGGATAGCCAACATCAAAGGCCAGATTGACGGTCTGCGGGGCGGCCACGGAGATGGCCACTTCCTGCAGCCGGGAGGGCGCGGCGTCCCTGCCGCCGGGCAACAAACCACCCAGCGCCATCCACATCGCCAGGCCTGCCACCAGGGCGGAACCGAAACCAGCGACAAAGGCGCGGCGATGGGATCGCGGCCGCGACTGGCCGGCGGCCTGACGCACGGCCTGCGCGGCGAAGCCCGGCCTCATCGCCGGGACGCGCACGGATTTCAAACCGGCCAGGATCACCTCTGCCCGCCGCAGCCGGGCCCGACAGTCATGACATTGATCGATATGGGCGTGCAGTTCGGCCGCTTTCTCGAGATCTAGATCACCGTCCAGATAATCGTCCATTCGCTGTTGAATTTGCTCACAATTCATATGCTCTGCCTCTCGCTTGTTAACACGCCGCCGAGAGGGATTGGGTTCCATCCTCGTCCAGAATCCGGCGCAGCCTGGCGCGGGCACGGTGCAGGCGTGACTTGAGCGTACCGATAGGGGTTTCCAGGATGATTTCCAGCTCGGCCAGGGGGTAATTCTCCACATCGTGCATCACCACCAGCATACGCTGCTCATGGCTGAGCCGCTTCAAGGCCTGTTCGATATTGTCGATCAGAACCAGCTTTTCGGCGCACGACCCGGAGCCGGCCTCGGCATGGTGCGTCTCCAGCAGCTCCGGCTGCAGGGTGTCGACCGGGTTGCGCTGCTGGCGCCTGAGCCGGTCGATAAAGAGGTGATACAGGGCCTTGGCCAACCAGGGGCGCAGTTTTTCCACCCGTTCCATCTCATCCACGCGATGGATCAGTTTGAGCAGCAGCTCCTGCACCAGGTCCTCGGCGTCGGACTGCTGGCCGCAATAGTGGTAGGCCAGGCGGTAAAGGCCGTTGACGTGCGGCATCACCAGGTCCTCGAAGGTATCCCGGCCGCCCCGCCAGCGTGCAAATAGACTGATCTTCATGGTCCGCTCTCAGCTTTATCAGCCGCCATACTAGAAGGACTAACTTAAACAAAGCTGAATCCCCCTATCCCCTCGCTGCGGCAAAATGCCAGACACATCCAATTTACGTCAGCTGCACACAAAAGCTTCCCTTGATTGTCATCCAGCCACGTAATAAGTTGACCATATCATCCATCGACAGACACAACCAAAGGCGGACCTGCCCATGCGCTATATTCGACGTTTCGACCAGCTCGGCATCAAGGATATCGCCCTGGTGGGCGGCAAGAACGCCTCCCTGGGGGAGATGTACCGCAACCTGACGCCCAAGGGGGTGAGGATCCCGGGCGGCTTCGCCACCACCGCCGAGGCGTATCGCCACTACATCGATCACAACAAGCTGCACGACCGCATCAAGCAAGTACTGGCTGAGCTGGACAGCAGTAATGTCACCGCCCTGGCCACCGCCGGCGCGCGCATCCGCAGCTGGATCAGTCACGCCGAGATGCCGGCGGACCTGGCCGAAGAGATCGACGCCGCCTACCGCCAGCTGGAAGCGGAATACGGCGAACACACCGACGTGGCGGTACGCAGCTCGGCCACCGCCGAGGACCTGCCCAGCGCCTCCTTCGCCGGCCAGCAGGAAACCTATCTCAACATCCGCGGCAGCCGCAACCTGATCGCCACCTGCAAGAGTGTGTTCGCCTCGCTGTTCACCAACCGCGCCATCTCCTACCGCATCCATCAGGGATTCGAGCACATGGACGTGGCGCTGTCCATCGGCGTGCAGAAGATGGTGCGCGCCGACATCGGCGCCTCGGGGGTGATGTTCACCATCGACACCGAGACCGGCTTTCGCGACGTGGTCTTTATCACCGCCGCCTACGGCCTGGGTGAGAACGTGGTCCAGGGCGCCGTCAACCCGGACGAGTTCTACGTCTTCAAACCCACGCTGAGCGCAGGCAAACGACCGATCCTGAAACGCCAGCTGGGTGAAAAGGCGATCAAGATGATCTACAGCCGCGATCCCATGGCGGGCCACTCCACCCGCAACGTGCGCGTCAAGGACGCAGACCGCGAACGTTTCGCCCTCAGCGACGACGAGGTGCTGACCCTGGCACGCCAGGCGGTAATCATCGAAGAACACTACTCGCACGAGGCGGGACAACCGCGCCCCATGGATATCGAATGGGCCAAGGACGGCGAGAGCGGCGAGCTGTTCATCGTTCAGGCCCGGCCCGAGACGGTCCAGTCCGTCGCCGACACCCGCTACGCCCAGGTCTATCAGCTGCACAGCCGCGGCCCGGTATTGACGCGCGGCAAGAGCGTCGGCCAGCGCATCGCCGCCGGCCGGGCCCGGGTCATCCAGGAGGCGAGCGACATGCACACTCTCCAGCCCGGCGAGGTGCTGGTGACCGATATCACCGACCCGGACTGGGAGCCGGTGATGAAGACCGCCGCCGCCATCGTCACCAATCGCGGCGGCCGTACCTGCCATGCCGCCATCGTGGCGCGCGAACTGGGCATCCCCGCCATCGTCGGCTGCGGCAACGCCACCCGTGCCATCGCCAGCGGCCAGGAGGTCACCGTGTGTTGCGCCGAAGGCGACGAGGGCATCGTCTATGAAGGCATTCAAAGATTCGACAGCCAGCGCATCGACCTCAGCACCCTGACGCGACCGAAGACCCATATCATGCTCAACCTTGCCAACCCATCGCAGGCCTTCGAAGCCAGCCGTCTGCCCAATGAGGGCGTCGGCCTGGCGCGGCTGGAATTCATCATCAACAACAGCATCCGCATCCATCCCCGCGCCCTGCTCGAATACGAGCGGATGGATGACAAGATCAAACAACAGATCGCCCCCATCATCGCCGGCTATCCCGATCCGAAGAGCTTTTATATCCAGCGCCTGGCCGAAGGGGTGGGCATGATCGCCGCCGCCTTTTATCCCAAGCAGGTGATCGTGCGCATGAGCGACTTCAAGTCCAACGAATACGCCTCGCTGATCGGCGGCGAACAGTTCGAGCCGACGGAAGAGAATCCCATGATCGGATTCCGTGGCGCCTCGCGCTATCCCTCGGAGGCCTTCGCCGACTGCTTCGCGCTGGAGTGCGCCGCCATGAAACAGGCCCGTGAAGTGATGGGACTGGACAATGTCGCCCTGATGATCCCCTTCGTGCGCAGTGTTGATGAGGCACTCAAGGTACTGGAGCTCATGAAACAGGAAGGGCTGGCACGCGGTGAAAATGGACTGAAGATTTATATGATGTGCGAGATTCCGGCCAACGCCCTGCTGGCCGACGATTTCCTGGAACTGTTCGACGGCTTTTCCATCGGCTCCAACGACCTGACTCAATTGACGTTAGGGGTGGATCGTGACTCCGGCATCGTCAGCGGGTTTGATGAACGCAATCCGGCAGTGCTGAAAATGATCGACATGGCCATCACGACCTGCAAACAAAAGGGGAAATATGTGGGGATCTGCGGTCAGGCGCCATCCGATTATCCCGAAATCACCGAGTGGCTGGTGGAACACGGCATCGAGTCCATCTCACTCAACCCGGACAGCGTGATCAGGATGACACAGGTGGTGCTGGATATTGAACGGGGTGGCTGACTAACAGCCCGTTAACGGGGTTCGGAAAGGTAGGGGTTGGACTTAATTAAAATCTGTTCATTCAAGGGCTTATCAGCAGGCTCCTGAATCTGTGCCTGTGCGATACCGATCAAGGCCAACAAGCCCGCTATAATCCATATCTTTGTCATAGTTATTTTCATAATAACACCCAAGATTTCAATCGAGTCAGCCGTTCGGTGATTAGAGTTATCGACGAAATTTTATTAAACTGAAGAGAATCCAGCTATAACTGGCTAGTTTGTCACATTTTGATCCCTATATGCGTCACAATGCCGGATAAGTTCCTGTTCCAGAGACGCTGCCAGGGCCGAAGTGGTTCCCTTCCAGTCGATGTTATCGTTCTGATGGTTTTGGCGGCCGGCCGCAATAGAAACCCCCAACAACTCCAATTTCTCCGGTAACTGCCCCAGGGCACTCGCCAGGCTGATGACCTGTTGCACGCCAAAACCGTGACTGGATTGTAACAGGTCCGCACGTCCGATTTCATTTATCAAATATCGTCTTGCAAGGCCGACCGGAACCTCATCATCAAGCACTGCATCGAGCAACAACACATAGCTGGCATTTTCGAAATAGGCGCGCAGATTGACACCCGGGCGATCCAAGGTCTCCAGCAGCAATTCTTGGTTCAGATAAGGATGTAATACTGCTGATGCCGACAGCGCCTCGACCAAGCGCCAGCCGATACTATCCAGGCCGAAGGGTGAACCGATGCCCAACACCCGGATGGGCGGGCGTCTCTCAGCGTCGTTTGACACGCAGATCGAGAAAGTGGGTGGAACAGGAGATGCAAGGGTCGTAATTGCGCACCACCGTCTCGGCATGCAGGCGCAGGGCGGCGTCATCACGATCCAGGCCGAAGGCGTTGAGGGCATGGTGCAGATCGGCCTCGATGCGGGCCTGATTCTGACTGGTGGGGGGAACGATGGTGGCGCTGACGATGTCGCCGGCGTCATCCAGTTCATAGCGGTGCCACAACAACCCACGCGGCGCCTCGGTGCAGCCGTGGCCCACGCCGGCCCTCGGTGTCACTTCGGCGTAAGGCAGGTCCGGCAGCCAATAGTTTTCCAGAATACCTTGCGCCTCGTACAGGGCGTAGTAGATCTCCACAGCCCGGGCGATCAGACTGTGGAACATGTTGTTGCTGGGAAAACGGATGCCACACTCCTCCAGCAAACTCTGGACGGGACCGGGCAGCCGATCATGATTCAGATTCAAGCGTGCCAATGGCCCAACCAGGTAAGGCCGGCCATCGAGATGACAATACAGGGCGGTGGAGTGTGGCACCTGTTGTTCCTGGAAGTGATCCTGGAACCGCTCGATGGCCAGGTCGTGCCCCGCGTCGCTGACAATGCGACCCTCGTTCATGGGATACTCATCGGCATGGCGGGTGGCGACACTGACAAACGCCTGCGGCGCACCGGGCAGATCGAGTTGCGCACTCCAGCGCACCAAGGCCTCGGCATCGGTCAGCCGTTCACGTACCTGCTGCTGCAGCTGTCTGGCTTCGGCCAGTGAAGGTGCCTTGTGAAAACCGCCGACCCGCACCCCCACCGGATGTACCGAGCGCCCCCCGAAAAAACAGACAATGGCATTGCCGATCTCCTGGAGGGCCAGACCGCGGCGCACCTCGTCCGGATATTGTTTGGCCATTTCGGTGACACTGCTGAAACCAAGGAAATCGGGCAAGGCCAGCAGGTGGATATGCAGGCTGTGGCTCTCCAGCCATTCACCGCAATAGAGCAGCCGCCGCATGACACGGACCCAGGGCCCCGGCTGGCACCGGAATACCCGCTCGATGGCGTGCACGGCACTCATCTGGTAGGCCACCGGGCAGATGCCGCAGATGCGCGCGACGAAATCGGGGACTTCATGATAGGCGCGACCTTCGAGAAACTTTTCGAACAGGCGCGGCGGCTCGAAGATGCGCAGTTTCAGCTCGCTGATCTCGCCGTCACGGATCTCCAGATCGAGGGCCCCCTCGCCCTCCACCCGGGCCAGCACCGGCACCTTGATAGAGACCTCGCGCCGCTCGCTCATGGCTTGCCCGCCTTGACTTTGTGCCCCGCCATGGCAAAGGCGGGCGCGTGGTTATTGATATGCAGAAAGCGGCGCGCGATATCCTCCGGCATCAAGCCCAAACCGGCGAAGCGTCGCGATAGAGAATCGGGGTTGGGATTTTCCGCCGGTCCGTAACAGGCGTAACAGTCACGCCCGAAGCGCGGACACAAGGCGCCGCAACCGGTCTGGGTCACCGGCCCCATACAGGGTTGCTGTTGCGCCACCAGAACACAGACATTACCCCGGCGCTTACACTCCAGGCATACACTGTCGCGCTCGATGGCGGGCGCTACACCGAAGAGCATGGCGCGCAGCAGCGCCAACACCTGACGGCTGTTGATGGGACAGCCCCACAGCTCATAATCCACCCGCACATGCTCGGAAACCGGTGTCGAGGTAGCGAGTGTGTCGATGAATTGTGGCGAGGCGTACACCGAGGCGATCCAGGCTGGGGCATCAGCGTTATTACGCAGCGCCTGCACCCCACCGGCCGTGGCGCAGGCGCCGATGGTCACCAGATATCGGCTGTTGGCGCGCACCGCTTGGATGCGCTCTTGCTCGTCGGGGGTGGTGATACTGCCTTCGACGAAGGCGATGTCCACGTCGGCCTGAGGCTCCACCGGACCGGCCTCGGCGAAGTGGACGATGTCGACCCTGTCGGCCAAGGTCAACAAGGGCTCGCCCAGATTCAGGAAAGCCAGTTGGCAGCCGTCGCAGGAACTGAATTTATGGACGGCGATTTTGGGCTTGTTATTAAATGACTTGATAGTCGACGCTCACGCTGCCGGTGTTGAGAAATTCCTGATTAATGGAGGTCATCAGACCGCTGATCATGCAACCCAGCGACTCCAGCGCATGTTCCAGTCGCGCCCGGGTGACGCCGTTGACAAACCCCTTCTGTTCCGCCTGATTCAACTGTGTATGCAACTCTTCAATCTCGTCCTTGGCATCGGAAAGGTAACGCACGAATTCCAGCGTGCCGCCCCGCTCCACCCCTTCCGCGACATTGGCCATGATGGCGAAACTGGCCCGACGCACACTGTTGCGCATGCGGTGATCCCCGGCAAAGGCGCCGCGGCTGGTAACGCTGTACACATCCCAGGCCAGTTCGCGCGCCAGCTTCCAGGTCTCTTCCTCTTCGAATCGATACTCTTTCATCGCTGTCACCCCCCAGGGCTGTTAAAAACCCGCTACACCAAATATATCCCTAATCTGGCTGTACGCAAATACCGGGCCGTTCTTACAGATAAACTGACCGCCATACTGACAATGGCCGCAATGGCCGACGGCGCATTGCATGTTGCGTTCCATACTCATGTACAGACTGTCCGGCTGCATACCCAACTGCAACAGCCGGTTGACCGCGGCGCGCATCATGCCCTCCGGACCGCACATCATGGCCAGACTGCGCTCGGGCGCCAATTGCAATTCATCGAACATGGCGATTACCGAACCCTCGCGCCAAGGCCACTGCTTGCCGGCCCTGTCCGCCGCCACGATCACCTGGGTATCGGGCATACGGCTCCAGAGTTTGTAACGCTCGCGCCACAACAAATCATCCGAGTGCTTGACGCCTTGCATAATCGTCAAGCGGCCGAAACGCTCGCGGCGGCTGATGATATAGTTGATCACCGACACCACCGGCGCGCAGCCCAAACCGCCGGTGACGATCAATACATCGCGGCCCTCGGCCTTGCTCAGCGGCCAGCCACGCCCGAAGGGGCCGCGAATCCCGACGCGCTGACCTTCCTTTACCTGGGCCAGCCCGCGGGTCACCCGACCGACGGTGCGAATGGTATGGTAGTACAGATGTTCGTCCTCCGGGTCCGAGACGATGGAGATCGGCACCTCGCCCACGCCATAAAGGTAGACCATATTGAACTGGCCCGGCGCAAACTGATAACGCCTATGCTGCTCCTCATCGGTAAAGCGCAGCCGCAGGGTGAACACGGTCGGCGATTCCTGAACCCGCTCTACCACTTCGGCCTCAAAAGGCAAATACGGATTAGTCATCGACGTTCCCCGCGATGACGTTGGCCTCTTCGGTCAGGTCGATGCCCACCGGGCACCAGGCGATACACCGTCCACAGCCTACACAGCCACTGTTACCGAATTGTTGCACCCAAGTGGCCAGTTTGTGGGTCAGCCACTGACGATAGCGCTTTTCCGTGTCCTCGCGGATGACCATGCCGTGGATATAGCTGTGTCCGTCGGTGAAGCAGGAATCCCATTCACGCAGATGCTCGGTGGCCTGGCCGTCCAACTGCGGCTGTTCCACTTCCTGGTGACAGAAACAGGTGGGGCAGACCATGGTGCAATTACCGCAAGAGAGGCAACGCCCAGCCACCTCCTGCCAGCGCCCATGCTCCAGATTGTCGAGCAGCACTTGCTCCACCTTGGCCGGCAACTTGCGCGTCTGCACTTGCGCCGCATGAATGGCCTGCTGCGCGGCGACGAAGTGTTGCCGATCGCTGGCCCTGTCCACGGGCAAACGCTCAAGCACGGCCTCACCGGTGACGGAACCGGCACCGATCAGGAAGCCCTCTTCCAGTTCCGACAGTAACAGGTCATAACCCTCGTCGGCCGTCGGGCCGTCGCCGGTGGAGGCGCAAAAGCAGGTCTCGGATGGATGACTGCAATTCACCGCCACCGTGAACAGCACCTCACGTCGCGCCCGGTAAAGATCATCCTGATATTCATCGTGGATCAGAATTTTGTCCTGCACCCGCATACCAGCCAGGTCGCAACTGCGCACACCGAAGACGGCGGTCTTCTGGGCGTCGGCGTGGACTTCGACAAAATTGAGTCTGCCGGCGGCATCGCGCTCAGCGCGCCACAGGATTTCACGGGGGGAAAACAACAAGGGCTTGAGCGCCTGCGGGCCGTTGGCCCAGGCGAAGTAACGGGATGAGTCGGACTGTTCCAAACGATAGCTGCCGGGGGATTGCCGGTCATGCACACCCACCGGCAGTTGGGCGGCCTGGGTGAATGCCTCCATGACGATGGCGCCGTCACGCACCCGGGGGCCGAGACATCGATAGCCCGCCTCGGTCAAGACATCGATGAGCGTTTGAAAATCCTCGCGCGCCAGAAAGTGAGCCTGAGTCGTCAATCCCTGTCTCCCGTTGGGCTTACCGCTTCGAGTCTACGTGCCCGCCCCTGGTGCTTCAAGCGCACGCAATTCGGCCTCGCTAAAGCCCGCCTGAATACGCGCCGCATCGTTGAACGGGCCGCGTAACCGCCCGGCGAAATAGCGGCTGATCAAATCGCGAAAGGTCTGCTCCATGCCCAGGCCGCGTTGATCGCAAAAGTATTTGAACCAGCGTGAACCGATTTCCACATGGCCCACCTCGTCGCGCAGGATAATCTCCAGCGCCGCCACCGATTCCAGGTCGCCTACACGACGCAGGCGCCTCATGATGCCGGGTGTGACATCCAGACCGCGCGCCTCCAACACACGCGGCACTAGGGCCATGCGCACCATGGGGTCGAAGGCGGTCTTTTGCGCCATGTCCCATAGGCCGTTATGGGCGGGAAAATCACCGTAGTCATAGTCCAGCTGCTGCAGGCGCGCGCGCAACAATTGAAAGTGATAGGCCTCTTCTTCCGCCACCTGCAGCCAATCGCAATAGTACTGCTGCGGCAAATCACGAAAGCGATACACCGCATCCCAGGCCAGGTTGATGGCATTGAACTCAATATGGGTGACGGCATGGAGCATGGCGGCGCGTCCCGCTGCCGTACCCAGGCCGCGTCTGGGCACATCGGCGGGCATGACCAGTTTAGGCGAATCCGGGCGGCCGGGTTCATGGATAGGCTCAGGCGCACAATTCGATGCTAGCGCCAGGTCGCCGTCGCGCCAGGCGCGGACGTAACGCCGGGTTAGACGCAGTTTATCCTCGATACTACAGGCGGCCAGACACGCGGCAGCGGCATCGAACAGGTTTTTGTCAGGCATGGTTATGACCAATTTAAATTTGGTCAGACTAAGCCGTTTGGACTATTTCGAAGTCCACACCTTGTCCGGAATGTCCGAGACGTTATCCAAACCCTCTTCGGCGTTCTTTTGCAGTTCGGCGCATGCCGTGGTCACTGCCAATGCGGCCAACAGCGCAAACCATTTCATCTTAATCACTGTCGTAACCCTTCTATTAAAAGTCTAAATATTGAGATCGAGCATGCGTTGCAGTGCCAGGCGCGCCTGGGCGGCGGTCTTTTCCGGCACTTTGATCTGGTTCACCACCTTGCCTTCCACCAGGTTTTCCAGCGTCCAGAGCAGGTGCTGCGGATCGATGCGGAACATGGTGGAACACATGCAGATGGTCGGCGACATGAAGTGCACGTGGGTACCGCGCGCCTTGTTCTGTTCGGCCAGGCGCTTGACCAGATTGAGCTCGGTGCCCACCAACCAACGGCTGCCGTCGGGTGACTCGTTGATGGTCTTGATGATGTACTCGGTGGAGCCGACGTAATCGGATTTCTGGCACACCTCAAAAGAGGATTCTGGATGGGAGATCACCCTGCCGTCCGGGAATTTTTCGCGGAAGGCGTCGATGTGTTCGGGGCGGAACATCTGGTGCACGGAACAGAAGCCTTTCCACAGGATCATCCGAGCGTTCCTGATCTGCTCCGGCGTCAACCCGCCCATGGGTTGATCGAAGTCCCACACCACCATCTCATCCAGGGGGATACCCATCTTGTAGGCGGTGTTGCGCCCCAGGTGCTGGTCGGGGAAGAACAGGATCTTTTCGCGCCGCTCAAAAGCCCATTCCAAGACATGTCGGGCGTTGGTGGAAGTACAAACGATACCGCCGTGTTCACCGCAGAAGGATTTCAGATCGGCGGCGGAATTGATGTAAGTGACCGGCGTAACCGTTTCATCCGGGTCCAACACCTCTGACAGTTCACGCCAGGCGCGCTCCACATTGGCCAGGTTGGCCATGTCGGCCATGGAACAGCCGGCCGCCAGATCGGGCAGGATGGCGACCTGATCCGGGCGTGACAGGATGTCGGCCACCTCGGCCATGAAATGCACACCGCAAAACACGATGTACCGGGCCTTGGAGGCGGCCGCCACGCGCGACAGTTTGAGCGAGTCGCCCGAGGCGTCGGCGTGGCGGAACACCTCTTCACGCTGATAGTGGTGACCCAGGATCAGCAGGCGCTCGCCCAGGGCCGCCTTGGCGGCCTGAATACGGGCCTGACAATCGGCTTCGCTGACCTGTGCAAAACGTTGAATGGCTATTGCTGCTGTCGCTGTCATCACTCCACCCCTAACCACAACATGTATTTCTTGTAGGTTGGGCTAAATGCAATGAAGCCCAACGCCTTCTTTGGGCCTCCCCAAACATTCGTTGGGCTGCGCCAAAAACGCTCAGCCCAACCTACATGTAAGTTACCTTTAGGACCGTCTCAGACAAGCAGGTTCAATCTTATAACAGAATCTATTATTCCGCCGCGGCAGGCTCGGCCTTGCTCTCACTATGGGGCTGACGCTGCCGCAGGCCCAGCTCGCGCAGATGCGTGGGACTGATCTCGGTCGGCG
>JASBUE010000314.1 GCA_030148045.1 Candidatus Tenderia sp. | reverse complement strand
CGGGCCTTCTCCTGGGGGGCCCCCGGGGGCTTGGGGCCCCCCCCCCCAATACCCGCCCGCCCGCCTCGATGATGGGGCTCTTCATAGCGTGAGTATGCTCCGGTAAGTGGCTATGTCGACGCGGTAGGGCGTCGTACGCCGCAGGTGATCACGCATGGCCTCCAGCGCATCCGGTTCCCCATGCACCAGCTTGATAGCAGTGTTTTTCGCAAGTCGTGATTGCTCCAACCAGTGCTGAATGTCGACGTAGTCACCGTGGCCCGACAAGCCGTGCATCACCTCCACCCGGGCCTTCACGGGGATCCAATCACCGTGGATCTTCACGCTCTCGGCCCCGCCCAGCATTTTCGCACCGCGGGTGCCGCCGGCCTGGTAGCCGGTAAACAACACGGTAGTGCGGTGGTCCCGTAACAGGCGTTTGAAGTGGTGTAGGATGCGCCCGCCGGTGGCCATGCCGCTGCCGGCGATGATGATATGAGGGAAACGCAGGTCGGCCAGTGCCTTGGAGTCCTCTACGCTGCGCGTATACGTGGCTGCGTCACACATGTGATGGCATTGTTCGTCACTCAAACGGTGCTGGCTGGAATAGCGGCAGTAGATATCCGAAACATTGATGGCCATGGGGCTGTCCAGGAAGACCGGCAGCTCGGCTATCCGGCCTTCCCGCATCAGTGTCGCCAGCATGTGCTGCAGGGCCTGGGCACGGCCCACGGCGAAGCTCGGTATCAGCAGCGCACCGCCCTGCTCTGCCGTCTCATTGACGATGCCGGCCAGTTGCTCGAACGGATCCGCAGTGTCATGGCGGCGGTTGCCGTAGGTGGATTCCAGCAATAATACATCCAGTCCGGGCAGGGGTTCGGGCGGGCTCATCAACATATCGTTCGGCCTGCCCACATCACCGGAGAACCCCACACGCTTGCCTTCAGCCTCGACGATCAGGCTCCCGGCCCCCAGGATGTGTCCCGCGCCTTGCAAGTGCAGTGTGATATCACCCACCGTAAAGGTCTCGCCAAATTCCACCGCTTCGAACAGCTCAAGGGACTGTTCAGCGGTGGCGCGGTCATACAGGGGTTGCGGCGTCCCATGCTTGCTCAGCTTGTGGCGGGCGTAATAATTGGCATCCTCTTCCTGGATGTGGCCGCTATCCGGCAATAAAATCCCGCACAAGGCCTTGGTCGCATGATGGGTGTAGACCGGCTTGCGATAGGCATTTTTATAAAGCACGGGAAGATAGCCGGAGTGGTCCAGGTGGGCATGGGTCAACACCACGGCGTCAAGCCTGTCGATGTCCAAAGGCAAGGGCTGCCAGTTGCGCTCGCGCAGCCATTTGTAGCCCTGGAACAGGCCGCAGTCCACCAGGATCCGGCTGGCGCCACTTTCCAGCAGGTATTTGGAGCCGGTCACCGTCTCGGTGCCGCCCAGAAAGGTGATTTTCATGCGGCTGCTCCTGATTTCGCTCTACGGCGACTGTGGCCGGATACGGCAACGATCTTAAGGCTGGCCGCCCCGATGGCCACGAGCGCGGTTTGTCGGCATCTCTTTACATCGTCAGCACACATTTTCTCCTCCTCAATATTGTTATTAAATTTTTTCTTCTACCCCAGGGGCTGCCTGCCTTTGCACAAGACGTATTCACCTTGGACTGCTCGCCCCGGCGTACGAAGAATAAAGAAAGGGGAAGCCGCTGAGCTGATTCCACGGCTTATTCGGCATCAGGGCTCCGGGGTCGTCGGTTGGCCGCCGACGTAGCGCTTGAGGCCATTGTAGAGTGGACAGAACACCAGCCCGGCATACACACCATAGAGAAAGCTCTCCACCAGCCCCAGCAGGAAGCCCCACCAGGTCAACCATTTGAACGCCGGCAGCACCTGCTCGAGAAACTCATGCATGTGCAGGCTCTGCGGCGTCACCAGGCCATATACGACGCACGTAATAAACATAACCGCGCCCCACAAACCCAGGGTCCAGGAAACCAGTTTTGTATTGAGCATATCCACTCCATCAGTGTTGGTGCCCGGCAGGCTTCCGCGGGCTTGCCTCATTCGGACCGGCGTCGCGGTCGTCCGGTTTATCCGGGGCGTCATGTCCGTCATGCCCGCAGCCGCCCCCGCCATGGCCACTATGTCCACCGCCCCCGCCATGACCGCCGTGGCCAAACATGTGCATGGCCACGAACACTATGCCGATCAGCACCCAGAACCAGTTTTGTGCCAGCCATTCCATAAAACCCTCCTGCCGTGTTCGGCAAACTATTGTTCAGATATATTCCGCGGCATCGGGCCATGATTAACATTTCGCGGGGACGGATAAGCCTCCGCCGGCCACACCCTCAATGCCCGTGCGGTTTATCTTCTTCCTCGCCGTGATGCGGTGATCCGTTATCATGACCTCCGTCCCCATGGCCCGGCGGCAAACGGCGATCCAGGGCGCGATACTCCGCTGGGCTTATCTCCGGCAACGCCTTCACGAATGCCACGATATCCCATAACTCCTCATCGTTGTGGGATGGTCCCCAGGCCGGCATGCCGGTCATGCGGATACCGTTCTTGGTCACCCAGAACAATTCGGCGGCGGACATGTGCTCCGCCTCCTCCGAGAGATCGGGTGGTTCCGGATTGAGCCCCTTCGCCAGCGGCGACGGTTTACCGCCGGGCGTGCCGTGGCAGATGGCGCACATCTCCCGGTAGCCGCGGAAACCATTCTCGAGGCGAGCCGCGCCTTCCAGGTTCGGTGCTTGCACATCCCGGGCGCGGCGCTCGATTGAGCTCTCACGGGTGGTGACCAACACCCAACGCACCAGCGCCGGATCCTGCCACGCCGTGGCAACGTTAAAGACACCCGTGTACATCACCGCCAGCATCACGGAAATGGCGAGAACGACGATAACACCCAAGGTGGTCGCTACACTCTTCATAAAGCGTCCTTTCTATGTTTAAAAACTTTTTGAAGGCGGTTATATTCGCCGCCGTTACCCAGAGCTGCCTCTTACTCATCCGAACACAAGTTGCCCGACATTCCGGTGCGGGTCCGTCGGCCGCATGGACGCGGCCGTCGAGCGTACAGGGATGTATTCACAGCGTGACCGGCACGGGAATGTCGGGCAACTTGTGAACTCCTTGGTATGCGGTGCTGAATATCACGAACAACAACAGCCCCCCTTCCCTTTATGCGCACCTCCGCCCGCTTGGTTCTGGATGTAATCCTGCGGCGCGGCGTTGAACTTGTCGCGGCACGACACGGAACAGAAATAATAAGTCTGGCCCTCATGCTCTTGCTGCGCCACCGCCTTTTCCTTGTCGATCTCCATACCGCATACCGGATCTTTTACCATGAGATTTTCTCCTCTATTACACGGCCCCGCTGTGGGGCACCATTTCGAACGCACCGCCATTTGCAATGTATGCGCATTGCCCACCAAAAATCATTTTCTTGCCATTCGTGCCTCATCTTCTTTAGCTACGTTGTCCGTATTCTTCTAGACCCACTGCCACAGGGTGATCACCATGGCGGCACCATACGCAGTGGCAATCGAGGTGGTCGCAGCTGGCGTCCTTGCGCCGCAGGCGCTGCCGCCGGCGTGCCCAGGGCAGCAGCAGTCGTTTTAACGGCCAGGGCTGATAGAGGCCGTGCAGAAATCGATGTGCATCCCAGCGCCTTGTCTGGTTGC
This sequence comes from Candidatus Tenderia sp., assembly GCA_030148045.1. GTDB lineage: Bacteria > Pseudomonadota > Gammaproteobacteria > Tenderiales > Tenderiaceae > Tenderia. The sequence continues at coordinate 2,914 of JASBUE010000314.1, read as the reverse complement.
GGTTCAAAAACCAGCGGTAGCCGCGGTTGCCGAGCGCGGCGTAGATGGCCCGGTTGATCTGGCCGTTCCACAATTGTGGCCCCAGCTCCCGTCGCCACAGTTCGTCGTAGCTCTCACCCTCAAGCAGGCTGCGTGCCGCCAGCACGCCGGATACCATGGCGAAGCGCATGCCGAAACCCCACAGGAAATCCTGAAACCCCGCCTGCTCACCCACCACCAAATGCGCGCCGCTGATGGCACGCCCGGGAATACGGAAATTACCTGCGCCGCCGTGAGGTCGCGGGTTTTTCATCTCCAGGCCGACCAAGTCTTGAAAGGCCTCCACGGTGCGTTGCACATACTGCCGCTCCTGCTTGAAACCGGTGAACATGCAGCTCTTGACGGTGCCGCAGCCGTTCATGATCAGCAGATAGGCATAGCCTTTGGGGGCGATGTTATCGTCATAAATAATCCAAAAACCGTCGTCCCAATCGCTTTCGAAGTGATAACCGACGGCGATGGCATCCGCCGTCTTGGGGCCGGTGGCGAGGACGGCGTCTCCCTCCACATGGTCGAGCCGGCTGTTGAAGCGCACCTCCACCCCCAGCGCACGCGCCTGTTCGAGCAGGGCCGTGTCCAGTGTCCGCGGCCCGGGGCCCCGTTCCACCATGTAAAAAAGCGGTTTCTTGCCAACGATGTCGTAACGTTTGCCCCAGGCATCGAAACCTGTGCCACGCTCGAAAGGCGGGGCGGCAAAATCCGTTGTCAGTCCCAGGCCGCGCAGCATATCGAGCACGTCCTGTTCGGTGCTCCAGTTTTCCAGACCTTGCAAGTCGGCGCCGAAACGATGACCGACTTGCGCTTGTGTCTCGTGAACGATCACCTGCCGACCGCCGTGGGCCAAGGTAATGGCGGCGGCCAATCCCGCCGGGCCCGCACCGGCAATCTGGATGACGTCTTCCGTGCGCTTTTTCGGGACAATCAAGCCCATACAAGATCACCCTTTCCGCTGCCCGCTCACACGTTCCATATCGATGTGCCCGCATGGACACTCCGCGGCACAGATGCCGCAACCCTTGCAGTAATCGTAGTCGATCTCATATCCCCCCTCCTGTTTGATCACCGCGGCGTCGGGACAGAAATGCCAGCAGTTGTCGCACTCGAAACAGACGCCACAACTCAGGCAGCGACCGGCCTCACGCAAGGCCTCGTCGCCAGCAAGCCCGGCCACCCGCTCGTTAAAATCCAGCGCAGGAGCGGCCTTGACGGCGCCCTCGTTGCGGGCCTGCTTGGGATAATATTCCTGCTTGATGTCGCGGAAGGTGATCTCGGCCTTGTCATGATGCCGATACTGCGACGGCGCGCCGCTCAGGAACGAGATGATCGACATTGCCGCCTGGTAGCCGCTGCCGACGGCGGTGGCGGCGAAACGCGGCAAGCCCGCCGCGTCACCGCCGATGAAAACACCAGCCACCTCGGCCTCCAGCAGCGTCTCCAGACCCTGCCACTCCACCTCCTGGCCGATGGCAAAGATCGCCAGACCGGCGGGCAGAAACTCCTCGGTACCCTCGAACAACACCGGATTGAAACGGCCATGGCGGTCATGGATCTGATCGACACGGGCAAGCTCCACGCCGGACAGGTGCGCGCCGCTGCGCACCAGGCGGCGCACGCCGGCCCGATACAGCAGGCGCACCCCTTCGTCCTCGGCCTGGATCACCTCGTCGAGAGAGGCCGGCATCTCCGCACCGGGATGCCCGCCGTGGCTGCCGTGAGGATCCTGTGAACACACCACGGTCACCTCCGCTCCCAGCCGCCGCGCGCAGCGCGCCGCGTCCATGGCGGTATTGCCACCGCCGATCACGGCCACCTGCCTGGGCAGGCGCAGACGTTCCCCGGCGTTGATACGGCGCAGAAAATCGACGCCGCTCATCACGCTGTGGCTGCCGTAGCCGTCGTCACGGTAGAGGCGTGGCTGCAAGGCGCCGACGGCGAGAAACACGGCGTCGAATTCTTTTTGCAGGCTGTCCGCACTGATATCGGTGCCGATGCGGGTGTTGGGCTTGAGCTGTACACCCAAGGCAAGGATGGCATCGATCTCCCCTTTCAGCACCGACTTCGGCAGGCGGTACTCGGGAATGCCGCTGTACAAGGTGCCACCGGGCTGGGACTGGGCGTCGAAGAGCGTCACCGGGTAGCCGCGCCGCACCAGCTGGAAGGCGCAGGAGAGGCCCGCCGGCCCCGCGCCCACCACCGCCACCCGCTGCGCCTGCCGCTGCTCGGTAAGGCGGTGGTGACGCCACCCCTGACTGAGGGCAAGATCGCCGAGATGGCGTTCGACGGCGTGGATGTTCACCGCCGTATCCAGATGGGTGCGATTGCAGGCACGCTCGCAGGGATGGTAACAGACGCGCCCCATCACCGCCGGCAGAGGATTGCGATCCGTAAGCGTGCGACACGCCGCCTCCCAGCGACCATCGCTGGCGAATGCCAGCCAGGCCTGGATATCCTCCTCGGCGGGGCAGGCCTGACCGCAGGGCGGCCACTTGTCGCGATAAACCGGCTGCTGGTGGCGCCAGTCACCGGTGTGATAGACGGTGGTGCTGCCGGGTTCGATGGCCAGGCGGCTCATGACGAGACCTCCCCACCCGACACCGGATGGTAGCCGCCGCGACCGTGCCGTTGCACCTGGGATGCCTTATCGGTATCCCACTCGGTATCGGCGTCCAGCAAGCCGTAGCGACGGATATTGGCATCGGCCAAGGCCTGCAGGTGGCGGATCTCTTCGGCGCCGTCTTTACCGCCGGCGAGCAGGTGCTTGAAGCGGCCCTGCAATGCCAGATACTCCTTCACCGGTCGTTGCCGCGCCAAGCGCATCACTCCGGTCACCGCGCCATACTCCAGTTCGATCAATGGAAACAGTCCCGTCTCCACC
>JASBUE010000296.1 GCA_030148045.1 Candidatus Tenderia sp. | reverse complement strand
TGCAGTCGGGTGGTTGCGGCGGCTGCAGCATGTCCTTGTTCTGTGCCGAGTCGCCGGACGTGGTGATGCACTTGGACAGTGCCGGCATTGAGTTGTTGTGGCATCCCTCCCTGAGCGAGGCAACGGGCAGCGAGTTCGTCGAACTGCTGCACGCCATTGCCGACGGCAAACAACGCCTGGATATTCTCTGTCTCGAAGGCGCGGTGATGCAAGGGCCCAATGGCACGGGGCGTTTCCACATGCTGGCCGGCACCGGCCGGCCCATGAAGGATTGGCTCGAGGATCTGGCGAACCGCGCCATCCATGTCATGGCGGTGGGCAGTTGCGCTGCCTATGGCGGTATCACCGCCGGCGGCGGCAATGCGGTGGAGGCCTGCGGCCTGCAATACGACGGCGAACGCAAAGGCGGGCTGTTGGGCGAGCAGTTCACCGCCGCCGGCGGCCTGCCGGTGGTGAACGTGGCCGGTTGCCCGGTCCATCCCAGTTGGGTGTTGGATGCCCTGAGCCAGATTGCCTTCGGCAGCTTTAAACATGCTTCCATGGACGAGCTGGCGCGGCCGCGCGCCTATGCCGACCATCTGGTGCATCACGGTTGCCCGCGCAATGAGTTCTATGAATACAAGGCCAGCGCCGCGGCGCCATCCGACCTCGGTTGTCTGATGGAGAACCTGGGTTGCATCGGCACCCAGGCCCACGCCGATTGTAATATCCGTCTGTGGAACGGCGAAGGCTCCTGCCTGCGCGGCGGCTATGCCTGCATCAATTGCACCGCGCCGGGCTTTGAGGAGCCGCATCGCGTCTTCACCGAAACGCCCAAGCTGGCCGGCATCCCCATCGGCCTGCCCACCGACATGCCCAAGGCCTGGTTCGTGGCCCTGTCATCCCTGGCCAAGGCGGCCACGCCCAAACGCCTCAAGGAAAACGCCGTGGCCGATCATATCGTCGCGCCGCCGGGACGCGCCGGAGGGAAGCCGAACAAAAAGGGTGGCAAATGACCCGCCGGGTGATGGGCCCCTTCAACCGGGTCGAAGGCGATCTGGAAGTGCAGCTGGATATCGCCGACGGCCGCGTGCGCAACGCCTGGGTCACCTCGCCCTTGTATCGCGGCTTCGAACGGATGCTGGTGGGCAAGGATCCGCGCGATGCCCTGGTCTATGCGCCGCGCATCTGTGGCATCTGTTCCGTATCCCAATCGGTGGCCGCAGCCACGGCCCTGGCGGATGCCCAGGGCGTCAGCACGCCGCCCAACGGCGAGCTGGCCACCAATCTCATCCTGGCCTGCGAAAATCTCACCGATCATCTCACCCACTTCTATCTCTTCTTCATGCCCGATTTCGCCCACGCCACCTATGCCACCGAGGCCTGGTACGACGCGGCGGCGGCGCGCTTCAAGGCGGTGCAGGGCAGCGCAACCCGGGAGATGCTCAAGGCCCGCGCCGAGTTCCTGCACCTGATGGGTCTGCTGGCCGGCAAGTGGCCCCACAGCCTGGCGCTGCAGCCCGGTGGCACGACCCGTGCCCTGGAGGCGCAAGAGATCAGCAAACTGCTGGCCATTTTGTACGGCTTTCGTCGTTTCCTGGAAGAGCGGCTGTTCGGTGCGCCGCTGGAACGCATCGCCGAACTGCACAGCACCGACCAACTGAATGCCTACATGACCGAGGCGGCGGTGGACAGCGGCGACCTGCGCCACTTCCTCCACATCGCCGCCGAACTGAATCTGGATACCATGGGGCGTGCCGCCGACCGCTTCATGAGTTACGGCAGTTACCGGCGTGCTGGTTTGCCTGTGCTCAAACGCGGTGTTTGGGATGGTGCCGCGCACGCATTGGATGAAGCCAAAATCCGCGAAGACATCAGTCACAGCTGGTTGTTGGATGGCGAGGAGTCGCCGCTGCATCCCTACGAAGGCGAGACCCACCCCGACACCGCCATGGCCGACGGCTACACCTGGTGCAAGGCCCCGCGTCTGGATGGCCAAGCGATGGAGGTCGGTGCCCTGGCGCGCCAGGTGGTCGACGGCCAGCCCTTGGCTCGCGAACTGGTGGCGCAAAGCGGCGGCAACGTGAGCAACCGCGTCGTCGCCCGACTGCTGGAACTGGCCCGCATCGTCCCCATCATGGAAGACTGGGCCCGCGCCATCAGCCCCGGCGAACCCTTCTGCAACACAACATCCCTGCCGCAAGAGGCCAGCGGTGTCGGCATGGTCGAAGCCGCGCGCGGCAGCCTGGGCCACTGGCTGGTGATCAAGAACGGACGCATCCACAACTACCAGATCGTCGCGCCCACCACCTGGAACTTTTCACCGCGTGACGCCAAGGAACAACCGGGTTCCCTGGAGCAGGCGCTCATCGATGCACCCGTGCGACCTGGTGAAAGGGAACCAGTGTCGGTGCAGCACATCGTGCGCTCGTTTGATCCTTGTATGGTGTGTACGGTGCATTGAGGTTTGCACCACTGCGGCAGCATCCATCCGCTTGCTGAATTATTTACGGAAGATACTGCCGCGGCGGAAATGATGAATACCCGTCTTCCGAAACACGCTGTGAATACACCCCTGTATGCGCGCTGGCCGCGTCCAGGGGCAGGAGGCTAATAGTCCATACCGTAGTGGTTCTCGCGGCGAATCAGATCGGTCGTTCCGCCTCCTCGCATGGGCGTGGAAAATCTGAGCGAAAAATGGGATCATAGCCTCTACCGGGGACAGGG
>JASBUE010000293.1 GCA_030148045.1 Candidatus Tenderia sp. | reverse complement strand
CTCGCTCTCCAGCAGGGTCTCCGGCACCAGCAGTCCCGAACCGATGGTGGCCAAGTCGTCTCCCGGCACATCTGAGATCAACATTACCTGAGTCGAACGACCTTGCAGCCGCTGCGCCAGACGCCCGCCCTTGATGCAGGAGAGCGCCTTGCGCACATAGTTGATGATCTGGATGTCCAGGCCGCTGCCGAGCAGCCAGTCGTTGGCCCGGCGCAATTCCTCCAGCCCCACCCCTTCAGGCGGGACTTCAACCAGGCTCGAGGTGCCGCCTGAAATCAGAAACAGCAACTGCGCAGCGCGGGGGGTGTTGTCGATAAAACTCAACACGGCGCGACCCGCCTCCAGGCTGGCCTCATCGGGCCAGGGATGACCGGCTTCGATCAGGCGGATTTTCTCCGGAAACCATCCGGCCTGGGCATGGCCGTATTTGGTGATCAACAGGCCCTGGCACAACTCATCCGCCAAGGCATCCATGGCCCCCTGCAACATGGCCGGTGCGGCCTTGCCGACGGCCACTGCATAGACCGGCGTATTCAGCGGCCAATCCCCCAGGGCCCTGCGCACGCAGGCACGGCCGTCCACCACCTGCAGCGCCGCGTCGTATATGGATAACAGATGATTTCGCAGTGACACCTGTCTCGCCTCCATTCGCGCTTGATACCTGGATGCGGCGGAGCGCTGTTGCCTGTTTTCCCGCCTGCCGGACACTTACCATGAACACCGTTTTGTTACAGGCCCTAGCCACGGCGCCCTACAAGAGATCGAGACCGCGTTGCAAATCCGATTTAAGATCTTCGATATCTTCGAGCCCTACCGCGACACGAATCAGACTGTCGCTGACGGCGGCGGCGTCACGCTGCTCCTGTGTCAGGCGGCCGTGGGTGGTGGTTGCCGGATGTGTGACGGTCGTCTTGGTGTCCCCCAGATTGGCGGTAATAGAAATCAGCAGCGTACTGTCGATCACCTTCCAAGCCGCCTGTTTGCCGCCCGCCACTTCAAACGACAACACGCCGCCGAAGCCCTGCTGCTGTTTGGCGGCCAGTGCATGCTGGGGGTGAGACGCCAGCCCCGGGTAATGGACCTGCTTCACCTTGGAGTGCTGCTGCAGCCATTCGGCCAGCAACTGGGCATTGCGGCAGTGAGCCCCCATGCGCAGACGCAAGGTCTCCATCCCTTTCAGGAACACCCAGGCGTTGAACGGACTCATGGTCGGCCCGGCGGTGCGCAGAAAAGCGTAGACATCGGTACCCACCACATCCTCCCTGCCCACCACGGCGCCACCGATGCAGCGGCCCTGGCCGTCGAGATATTTAGTGGCGGAATGGATCACGATATCGGCCCCCAGCTCCAGCGGCCGTTGCAGTGCCGGGGTACAGAGGCAGTTGTCCACCACCAGCAAGGCATCATGTTGATGCGCCAACCCGGCCAAGGCCTGGATATCGGCGACTTCCGTCAAGGGGTTGGAAGGGGTCTCCAGAAACAGCAGCCTGGTATTGGGTTTGATCGCCTTGGCCCACTGATCCAGATCAGTCAAATCGACAAACGTAGTCTCGACACCGAACTTGGCCAGATAGTTGTTCAGCAACACCGAGGTGGTGCCGAAGATGGCGCGCGAGGAGACAATGTGGTCGCCGCTCTGCAGCAGCGCCATGAAGGTGGAAAGGATGGCCGCCATGCCGGAGCTGGTCGCCACGCAGCGCTCCCCCCCTTCCAGTGCCGCCAGGCGTTGCTCGAAGCTGCGCACGGTGGGGTTGGTGAAACGGGAATAGATATTGCCCGGCACCTCGCCGGCGAAGCGCGCCGCCGCCTCGGCGGCGCTGCCGAAGACATAGCTGGAGGTGGGAAAGATCGGCTCGGACTGTTCCGATTCCCCGGTGCGCTGCTGTCCCGCCCGCACCGCCAGGGTGTCGAAACGAAACTGGTCTGATTCGTGGCTCATTGTTGTTCTCCTTCGGCCCGCCTTTTACCGGAGGCACAAAAAAACCCGCTCAGCGTATTTGCTAAAGCAGGCTCGCCTCTCTTTAGCCGAACTTATTACGCGCCCGCAAGCTGAGCTCAAATCGGCGCTAAAAACAGATGTCGCGAGGCGACACTTTGTCCCCCTCTCCCCGCGGGAGAGGGCCGAGGTGAGGGAAACAGATGTCTCGAAACAATTTATCGCCCCCTAATCAAGGAAAATCTTAGAGAATGGCCTGAAACATGTCAACTCACCCCCCCCTTCTCACGGCGCATTGTGCAAATCGATGATATCGGCCGTATGGTTGTTGCGCTTCTCCTTGGCCGCATCGTTGCGAATCTCTTCCAGGCGGGCGAAGTAGGCCTCGTCCACGTCGCCGGTGACATAGCGCCCGTCGAACACCGAGGTATCGAAGTCCACCAACTGGGGATTGCGTTTGCGTACCGCCTTCTTGAGATCTTCAAGTTCCTGATAGATCACCTTGTCGGCGCCGATCACCTCGGCCACTTCGTCGCCGCTGCGGCCGTAGGCGATCAGCTCGTTCCTGGCCGGCATGTCGATGCCGTAGACATTGGCGTAGCGGATGGCGGGCGCGGCGGAGGCGAAATAGACCTTCTTGGCGCCCGCGTCGCGGGCCATCTGGATGATCTGCTGCGAGGTGGTGCCGCGCACGATGGAGTCGTCCACCAGCAGCACGTTCTTGCCCTTGAACTCGAGATCGATGGCGTTGAGTTTCTGGCGCACCGATTTCTTGCGCTGTTTCTGCCCCGGCATGATGAAGGTGCGGCCGATGTAACGGTTCTTGATGAAGCCTTCGCGGTAGAGCACGCCCAGCTCATTGGCCAGCTGCAGGGCCGAGGTGCGGCTGGTATCGGGGATGGGGATCACCACGTCGATATCCTGGTCGGCCCACTCGCGCTGGATCTTGCGTGCCAGCGCCTCGCCCATGCGCAGACGCGCCTTGTAGACCAGCACGTCATCGATAATGGAATCGGGACGGGCCAGGTAGACATATTCGAAAATGCAGGTGGCATAGCTGGGATTCTCGGCGCACTGCTTCTTGTGCAGACTACCGTCCAGGCCGATGAAGACCGCCTCGCCAGGGGCGATGTCGGCGATCAGTTCGAAACCCAATACGTCCAGGGCCACGCTCTCGGAGGCAATCATGTACTCGGTGCCCTTGTCGGTCTCGCGCCTGCCGTAGACGATGGGGCGAATGCCGTGCGGATCGCGGAAACCGACGATGCCGTAACCGGTGATCATGGCCACCACGGCGTAGGCACCGCGGCAACGCCGGTGCACCGCGGCCACTGCGTCGAAGACGTCGTTGTGATCGATGCGGAACTTGCCCAGGCTCTGCAATTCGTGGGCGAATATGTTGAGCAGCACCTCGGAATCCGAATCGGTATTCATGTGGCGCAGGTCGGTGGTGAAGAGTTCGCGTTTCAGATCCTCGGCATTGGTCAGATTGCCGTTGTGGCCGAGGGTGATGCCGTAGGGGGAGTTGACGTAGAAGGGCTGGGCCTCGGCCGAGGAGGAACAGCCGGCGGTGGGATAACGCACATGACCGACCCCCATGTCGCCGCGCAGGTTGAGCATGTGTTCGGCGTCGAAGACATCGCGCACCAGGCCGTTGTCCTTGCGCAGGTAGAGTTTGCCCTTATCGCAGGTGACGATACCGGCGGCGTCCTGACCGCGGTGCTGCAACACGGTCAGGCCGTCATAGAGCGCCTGATTGACATTGCCCTTGCCTACGATTCCGATCACACCACACATTGACTCAACCTCTCACTAAAAAGAATCTGTTCAGAACAATCCGCCGCTGCTCCGGGCAAATGCAAGTCCAATCTTGTCCAACGGATAATACAGCTGAAGCCACGCCAGTCCCTCTTTGACCGCGGCCACCATATAGGACTGCCGCCACGGGGCCTCCTGGGCCATGGGCGTCATCTCCGCCAGCAATACCAGCACCGCAATCACCACAAAACCGCGCGCCAGACCGAATCCGGCACCGGCAACCCGATCCACCCCTTTCAAACCGATGGACTTAACGACTGTCGACAGTAGGCGCGAAATCATAAAGCCGACGATATGCACGGCCAGGAACAGCGCTACGAAGCTGACTGCCAGGCGCAGGGCCTGGTCACTGATCACCTCGGCGAGATAGACCTCCAGCGTCGCCGCCCAGGCAAAGGCCAGCCAGAACGCCGCCACCCACACCAGCAGCGACAGGGCCTCGCGCACAAAGCCGCGCCAGATACCGATCAGGGCGGAGACGAGGATGATTCCCGCGATCAAGTAATCAATGCTGCTCATAGCCTGTGATTCGATACGCTGCAGCGGAACAAACGAGGGAACGAAGACAATAGCGGCGACCCGCACATCCGAAAAAGGGGGCGATTTTAACAGACCTGGCGTCAATCCTGAACAAAAGCCTGCGGGACTCCCTCAACGGTATTGCATCACCAGGCCGTTTAGCCGGGTCTCTTGATCGACCTGTTTTTTCAGCTGATCCGCCTCGGCGCGCTCTAACACGGGTCCGACCTTGACCCGATAGATGGTCGCGCCGCTGCTGCGGGCACGTTCGATAAAGCTGGGATGCCCCGCCGCCCGGAGGCGGTCACGCAGCTTGAAGGCCTTGGGCTGGTCGGAAAAACTGGCCACCTGCACCACCCAGGCGGTGGCGCCCTCCGGAATAGCCGGCTTGGCGCTCGTTTCGGCCTCAGACGTGGTCGCCTCCTGCTTGGGCGTGGGCTTGGTTTCGGGCTCGCCGGGCGGAGGCGCCGGTTGTTCCGGTGCGCTGTCGCCGGCCGAGGGGGTTTCGATGATGCCTTCGCTGCCATCGACCTCAGGGTCGACGGGCTCCGACCAGACCTCCAGCGGCAACACCTCCATCTTCATGGCATCGGGCGACGCCGGTATCTCGGTCGGCTGCATGGGATCGGGGTCGTCCTGGCTGAAATCGAGAATGGTGGGCACCAGGATCAGCGCCAGGGCCAACAGCACGACAGCGCCGATCAGCCGTTGTTTATGTGCGTTCTCCATCACTCCACCTCTGTCTGGTTGGGACGAGGAAAGCCCCGATTATAGCCCTCTGAAAGAGCCGCGGCCACGGTATAAAACGATCCGAACACCACGACCCGGTCATTGGCTTGCATCTTCGGCTCCAGCGCGCGCAGCGCCTCGCCCACGCCGGGAAAGAGATCATATGCGGCACCGGGCACGGCGCGCCGCAACACCTCGGCCAGCTGCCCCGCCGGCGCGGCGCGCTGCACCGCCACCGTGGTCAGACACCAGTGATCCACCACCCTGCCCATGGCGGCGAAAATGGCGTCCATATCCTTGTCCGCCATCACCGCGAAGACGGCATAAATCTTTCCCGGCATGGGCCAGGCGCTCAGATTTGTGGCCAATGCTGCCGCCGCCTGGGGGTTATGGGCCACATCCAGAATCAAAGGCACCGCCCCCGGCACCACCTGGAAGCGCCCCGGTACTTGCACATTGGCCAATGCCTCGCGCACAGAGGCCAGGGATAGGGGCAATCGTTCCGCCAGCAACTCGGTGACCATCAGCACGGCGCTGGCATTGTCGCGCTGAAAGGCGCCGCGCAGGGCGGGTGGCGGCAGGGCGTCACGGCTGCGACCGTCCCACTGCCAGCGCCACTGGCCACCCTGATCCAGGGCAAAGAAATCCCGGCCGATCCGATAGAGGGTGGCGCCGAGCGCATCCGCTGTCTGCTGCAGACTGGCGGGCGGATCGGTGTCGCCGCACACCGCCGGCCGCCCCGCACGCATGATGCCGGCCTTCTCCCGGCCGATGGCCTCGCGGTCGCTGCCGAGCCAGTCGGCATGATCCAGGGCGACGGGGGTAAGCAGGGCCACATCGGCGTCGAGCACGTTGACCGCATCGAGGCGTCCACCCAGTCCGACTTCCAGGATGGCCACGTCCAGCCCGACCCCGGCGAAGATCTCGATGGCCGCCAGGGTGCCAAATTCGAAATAGGTCAAAGAGGTGTCGCCGCGGGCCCGATCGACACGCTCGAAGGCTTCGATCAACGGCCGGTCCGCCACCGGTTCGCCGGCGATACGGATGCGTTCGTTGTAGCGCAGCAGGTGGGGCGAGGTGTAGGCGCCGACGCGGTAGCCGGCGGCGAGGTAGATGGCCTCCAGCATGGCCACCGAGGAGCCCTTGCCGTTGGTACCGGCGACGGTGATGACGGGACAGGCGAGCCGTTCACGGCCCAGTTGCCGCAACACGGTGCGTACACGTTCCAGGCCCAGTTCTATTTCCGACGGGTGCAGGGTCTCCTGCCAGGCCAGCCATTCCGCAAGCGTCTGAAAGCGCATAATCGGCCGCAGGCCGGCTTCTAAGAAGCGAGTGTCTGCTTGGTCAGCATGGCCAACAGACGGGCCAGGCGATCGCGCATCTCGAGGCGGCCGACGATCATGTCGACGGCGCCGTGCTCCAGCAGGAACTCGCTGCGCTGAAAGCCCTCCGGCAGGGTCTCGCGCACGGTCTGTTCGATGACGCGCGGGCCGGCGAAACCGATCAGGGCCTTGGGTTCGGCCACGTTGACGTCGCCGAGCATGGCCAGGCTGGCCGAGACGCCGCCCATGGTGGGGTCGGTCATGACGGAGATGAAGGGAATGCCCGCCCTGCTCATGCGCGCCAGCACGGCACTGGTCTTGGACATCTGCATCAGGGAGAACAGCGCCTCCTGCATGCGCGCGCCGCCGCTGGCGGAAAAACAGACCAGCGGAATGCGTTCTTCCAGACTGACATTGGCGGCGCGCACGAAACGCTCGCCCACCACCGAGCCCATGGAGCCGCCCATGAAACCGAATTCGAAGGCTGCCGCCGTCAGCGGCATCCCCTTAAGCGTGCCCTTCATGGCCACCAGGGCATCGCTCTCCTCGGTCTTTTTCTGCGCCTGCACGATACGATCCTTGTATTTCTTGCTGTCATTGAACTTGAGGATATCGACGGGCTCCAGCTCGGCGCCGATCTCCTCGCGCCCCGCCTCGTCCAGAAACAGATCGAGACGCCGGCGCGCACCGATGCGATGGTGGTGACCGCACTTCATGCAGACATCCAGATTACGCTCCAGTTCGGCCCGGTAGAGCACCGCGCCGCAGCCGTCGCACTTGGTCCACAAACCTTCGGGGATGGACTTTTTGCTGCCCCCTTCGGTGCGAATACGGGACGGTAACAGTTTCTCGAACCAACTCATGAATAGACTCTCATATCCTTGTTATTGCTTGTCCATGGCCGCGCGCATCTCGCGCAGCAGGCCGCAGACGGCGGCGTTGATCTTGTCCGGTTGCGTGGCGTTTTCGGCCACCCGGCTGACCACCGCACTACCGACCACCACGGCATCGGCCACCGCCGCCACACGCGCGGCGCTGTCGGCGCCGCGAATCCCGAAACCGACGCCGATGGGCAGGTCGGTGTGTTTGCGAATCTGTTCCACCTTGTGCGCCACCGCGCTCACGTCCAGGTTACCGGCACCGGTCACGCCCTTTAAGGAAACATAATATACAAAACCGCTGGCGGCGGCACAGATCTTGGTGATGCGCTTATCGACGCTGGTGGGTGCCAGCAGAAAGATAGGATCGATGTCGGCTTCGCCCAGCGCGGCCACCAGGTCGCCCGCCTCTTCCGGCGGCATGTCCACGGTCAGCAGACCGTCCACGCCCGCCGCTTGGGCCGCCTTGGCGAAGTTTTCATAGCCCATGACCTCCACCGGATTCATGTACCCCATCAGCACGATCGGTGTCTCGCTGTCCTGCTGGCGGAACGCCTTCACCATGGCCAACACGTCGCGCAGGCCGACATGGTGCTCCAGGGCGCGTTCGCAAGCCTTCTGAATCACCGGCCCTTCGGCCATAGGATCGGAAAACGGCACCCCCAGCTCCAGCAGATCGGCGCCCGCCGCCACCATGGCGTGCAGCAGCGGCACAGTGACCTCGGGATTGGGATCGCCGGCAGTGACGAACGGGATCAGCGCCTTGCGCCCAGCCTGTTTCAGATCGGCGAAACGTTGTGCGATGCGGCTCATACCTTGATACCCTCCAGCCCGGCGACGGTATGGATATCCTTGTCACCGCGACCCGACAGATTGACGATGATGATCTTGTCCTTTTCCAGTTGCGGCGCCAGCTTGGCGGCATAGGCCAGGGCATGGGCCGACTCCAGCGCCGGCATGATGCCCTCGAAGCGGGTCAGGTCGTGGAAGGCCTTGAGGGCCTCGTCATCGGTGGCGGCCACGTAGGTGGCGCGGCCGCTATCCTTGAGCCAGGCGTGCTCGGGGCCGACGCCGGGGTAATCCAGACCGGCCGAGACCGAATGGGTTTCGATGATCTGGCCGTCGTCGTCCTCCATCAGGTAGGTGCGGTTGCCGTGCAGCACGCCGGGACGGCCGGCGCACAGGGGTGCGGCGTGGCGCGGGGTGTCGATGCCGTCGCCACCCCCTTCGACGCCGTACATGGCGACGGCCTCGTCGTCGATGAAGGGATGGAACAGGCCGATGGCATTGGAGCCGCCGCCGACGCAGGCCACCAGGGCGTCGGGCAGGCGGCCCTCCGCTGCCAGGATCTGGCGCTTGGCCTCGCGGCCGATGATGGCCTGAAAATCACGCACCAGGGCCGGATAGGGATGGGGGCCGGCCACGGTGCCGATGATGTAGAAGGTATTGTCGACATTGGTGACCCAGTCGCGCATGGCCTCGTTCAGGGCGTCCTTCAGGGTCTTGGAGCCCGACTCCACC
>JASBUE010000291.1 GCA_030148045.1 Candidatus Tenderia sp. | reverse complement strand
GGCAGTGAGTCTCGCCGTCGCCGCCATTCCCGAAGCGCTGCCTGCCGTCGTCACGGCGTCGCTCGCGCTCGGTGCGCGGCAGCTTAGCCGCGAGCAGTGCCTCGTTCGCCGCCTGCCGGCCGTGGAGAGTCTCGGCTCGGTCACCTTCATCTGCGCCGACAAGACCGGCACTCTGACCGAAAACCGCATGACCGCCGAACGTTTCTTTGTCGCCGGCCAAGTCCACGAAAAAATCCCTGATGATGCCGAACGTCTGGGTCAGGCCCTGGCCCTGAGCAACGACGTGGAAGCGGGGGGCGACGGCCCGCGCGGCGAGCCCACCGAGCTGGCGCTGTTCCAGGCCGCCAAGGCGCACGGCTACGACAAGCAGGCATTATTGGAAGCACTGCCGCGGTTGGCAGAAGTGCCCTTCGATGCCGAACGCAAGCGCATGTCCACCCTGCATCAAGACGGCGAAAGGATATTGGTGTTCTGCAAAGGCGCGCCGGAACAGCTGCTGCCCCTGTGTCGCGATATCGATGAACAGGCCGTGCTGGCCCAGGCCGACGAACTGGCCGGGCAGGGTTACCGCGTGCTGGCCGTGGCCATGCGCGAGCTGGCGGAACTGCCCGGCGAGGATACATTGCCCGGCGTCGAAGCCGAACTGGCGTTTCTCGGCCTGGTCGCCCTCATCGATCCGCCGCGTGCAGAGGTGCCCCAGGCGGTGCAGGATTGCCTTGGCGCCGGCATCACCCCGGTGATTATCACCGGCGACCATCCGGCCACCGCACTGGCGATTGCCAGGCGGCTCGGCATCGCCGCATCCGAGCAGCAACTTATCAGCGGCGCCGAACTGCCGCAACTGGATCGGGACGCGCTGGAACGGCGCGTGCGCGAGCTGCGGGTCTATGCCCGCGTCAGTCCGCAACAGAAGATCCGCATCGTCGAGGCGCTGCAGGCGGTGGGTGAATTCAGCGCCATGACCGGCGACGGCGTCAACGACGCCCCGGCGCTGAAACAGGCCGACATCGGCGTGGCCATGGGTGAGAAGGGCACCGACGTGGCGCGCGAAGCCGCCGACATGGTGCTACTGGACGACAACTTCGCCACCATCGCTGCCGCCGTGCGCGAAGGGCGGCGCATCTTCGACAACATCCGCAAATTCATCAAATACACCATGACCAGCAACTCGGGCGAGATCTGGGTGCTGTTGCTGGCGCCCTTCCTCGGCCTGCCGGTGCCATTGCTGCCCATCCACATCCTCTGGATCAACCTGGTCACCGACGGCCTGCCCGGCCTGGCGCTCACCGCCGAACCGGCCGAACGCGGTATCATGCAA
The DNA here is from genome assembly GCA_030148045.1 of Candidatus Tenderia sp. Taxonomy (GTDB): domain Bacteria; phylum Pseudomonadota; class Gammaproteobacteria; order Tenderiales; family Tenderiaceae; genus Tenderia. The sequence continues at coordinate 12,577 of JASBUE010000291.1, read as the reverse complement.
CGCCCGCCACGGCCGCCCAACGAGAGTATCTTCGCCGGCGGTATGTGGCAACACATGGTCTGGGTCGGCCTGCTCATCGGCGCCGTCTCCCTCGCCGCCCAGGCCTGGGCCTATGAGAGCGGTTCGGCCCATTGGCAGACCATGGTGTTTACCGTGCTGACCTTCAGCCAGTTGGCGCACGTGATGGCTATACGTTCGGAGACCCAATCACTGTGGCGGCAGGGTTTGTTTTCCAATCTGCCGTTGTTGGGTGCGGTGGTGTTGACGGTAGTGTTGCAGCTGGCGGTGATTTATGTGCCGGTGTTGAATCCGATCTTTAAGACCGAGCCGTTGAGTCTGTTTGAGTTGGGGGTCTGTTTTGTGTTGCCCCTGATTGTGTTTGTGGCGGTTGAAATCGAGAAGTTGTTGCGGCGGCGGGGGGTTATCTATCAGTCGTAGGTTGGGCTAAACGGAGTGTAGTCCAACGTTATTGTTTGCGCGCAGTACACGCGAGAAAGAAAAGCCTGCAGAAATTGCAGGCTATTGAAAAGCATTTATCTCCCCGCCCTAACCCTTTTATGCCCTGCGGGAGAGGGGCTAGCTCGGGGGAATAGAGTAAGATGAATATCAGGCAGGCCGAATCCGCCGCACATTCTTAACCCGTGCCTCATACGCCTCCCGTGCAATCCGACAATCCTCCAGAAAGTACGGCAGCTCACTCAACAACAGGGCCTGCGGTCCATCCACCAGCGCCTTGGCCGGCGCGGGATGGAAGTCCACCAGCACCATGTTGGCCCCGGCGATGATGCCTTGGGCGGTGACGTGGAAGACGTCCATGATACCGTCGGGTGCGGCCTCGCGGCTGCCCACCGAGTGCGACGGGTCAATACAGACCGGCATGCGGGTCAGGCGTTTGACCACCGGTACGTGGGCGAAGTCGACGAAGTTGCGGTGCGGGTCGCCCATGTTGGTCTTCATGCCGCGCAGGCCGAAGACGACCTTGCGGTTGCCCTCGGAGGCCAGGTATTCGGCGGCGTTGAGGGATTCTTCCAGGGTGATGCCGAAGCCTCGCTTGAGCAGTACGGGCATTTCCTGCTGACGACCGACAGCCTTGAGCAGTTCGAAGTTCTGGGTGTTGCGGGTGCCGATCTGCAGCATGACGCCGGTGGGGCGGCCGGTCTGTTCCAGGGCGTCTTTGATTTCGTTAACGTGCTGTTCGCTGGTGACCTCCATGGCGATCACTTTGATGCCGTGTTTGCCCGCCAGTTCGAAGACGTAGGGCAGGCACTCCTTGCCGTGACCCTGGAAGGCGTAGGGGCTGGTGCGCGGTTTGTAAGCGCCCATGCGGGTGGTGACCTGGCCGTGCTCCTGCAGGGTTTTCATCATCATCTCGACATGCTTGGGATTGTCCACGGCGCAGAGGCCGGCGAAGATGTGCAGGTTGTCCTGGCTGAAGGTGACGCCGTTGTATTCGAAATGGGTGGAGCGATTGTCATCCTTGTGACGGCCGAGGATGCGGTATTCCTGCGACACGCGCACCACGCGCTCGACACCGGTGAGGGCGCCGATGTCTTCGGTCTTGAGGCTCTTTGTGTCGCCGACCAGGTAGAGTTCCGTCAGTACCTGTTGCGTGCCTTTCTCCTCGTGCACACGTACCTGGATGCCGGGCAGGTTGGCGAGATAGGCCATGATGGCGGTGTAGTCGGGGCCGGTTTTGTCTATGCCGGGTTCGAGTATGACAATCATCTTTGTTGGTGTCCGTTATTGTTGCGATCTGGGGGAAGATATTATTCCACAAATCGGGGGGCGCTTCAGTCGCGATAGCGCAACGTCAGGTCGGCATAGTCGTCGATGCGGCGGTCACGCAGATAGGGCCAGAGGCGCCGCACCGCCTCGCTGCGGCCGAGATTGATCTCGGCCGTCAATATAGCGTCTTCGGCGATGGGGGCTTCGGCCAGGATTTCGCCCTGGGGACCGGCGACGAAACTGCTGCCCCAGAAGCGGATGCCTTCGCTCTGGCTGCCGGGGTCGGCCTCGTGACCGGTTCGATTGCATGACAGCACCGGGATGCCGTTGGCGACGGCATGGGCGCGCTGGATTAGCATCCAGGCCTCGCGCTGGCGCTGCTGCTCGGCTTGGTCATCGCGCGGGTCCCAGCCGATGGCGGTTGGATAGAACAGCATTTCGGCGCCGGCCAGGGCCATCAGGCGCGCCGCTTCCGGGTACCATTGATCCCAGCACACCAGTACGCCGAGTCGCCCCACCGAGGTGTCGATGGGGTTGAAGCCCAGGTCGCCGGGGGTGAAGTAGAACTTCTCGTAAAAGCCGGGATCGTCGGGGATGTGCATCTTGCGGTATTTCCCGGCCAGGTTGCCGTCGCGCTCCAGCACGACGGCGGTGTTGTGATAGAGGCCGGTGGCGCGTTTTTCGAACAGGGAGGCGACGATGACCGCGTTGCACTCCTTGGCCACGGCGCCCAGCCGCTCGGTGCTGGGGCCGGGGATGGTCTCAGCCAGGTCGAACTGTGCGGTGTCCTCGGTCTGACAGAAGTAGAGGCTGTTGTGCAGCTCCTGCAACAGGATCAGTTCGGCGCCCTGGGCGGCGGCCGTTCTGATGGCGTTGAGGTTGGCGGCCAGGTTGGCGCTGACATCGTTATTGCTGACGCTGCGCTGGATCAGCGCCACCTTGAGGCGGTGTTGGTTTGGCTTGGAATCGATCACCATAGGGGCACTCCCGCGGGAATCTGCATGGTGACGCAGTGCAGGCTGCCGTACTGCTCGATCAGCGGCTTGCAGTCGATGCCGATGATCCGGCGCTGCGGGAAGCATTCGCCCAGGCGCTGCAGGGCGAGGGCATCATGTTGATCCTGGTAAGTCGGCACCAGCACGGCGTCGTTGATAATCAGAAAATTGGCGTAGGTGGCCGGTAGCCGCACGCCGTCTTCGTTGTAGATGGCCTGCGGCAGGGGCAGGGCCACCAGCCTGTAGGGTTTGCCATCGGCCTGGCGGAAGCCCGCCAGTTCCTCCGCCATGGCCTGTAGTGGGTGATAGTGCTCGTCCTCGGGGGCGTCGCAACTGACATAGCACAAGGTGTCGGCCGAGCAGAACCGCGCCAGGGTGTCGATATGGCTGTCGGTGTCGTCACCGGCCAGGTGGCCATGGTCCAGCCATAAGACCCGTTCGGCGCCCAAAAGTTTGTTCAGCCGCTGTTCGATGGCGATCTTGTCCAAGGTCGGATTGCGCTGCGGCGATAACAGGCAGCGGGCGGTGGTCAGCAGGGTGCCCTGGCCGTCGCTTTCGATACTGCCGCCTTCCAGCACCAGGTCGACTGTTTCGATAGGGGTGTCGCCGAAGGCATTCTGGCTGCAGAGGTGACGGGTGATGGCGTTGTCGAGGTTGGCGTCGTACTTGGCGCCCCAGCCGTTGAAGATGAAGTCCAACAACAGCGGGCGGCCCTGTTTCAGCACCGTGATCGGTCCATGGTCGCGCGCCCAGCTGTCGTTGGAGGGCACGATATAGTAACGCATACGTCCGGGATCGACGCCGCGTTCATTCAGCCGGGTGTTGATGTGATTTTTGTGGTTCTCGTCCCAGCACGAAATCAATACCTTTTCATGCAGCGAGGCATGGTGGGCGATATCGGTAAAGACCGGCTCCACATCCTCCAGGAAGGGTTGCCAGTCGCTGTGGGTGTGGGGCCAGGTCAGCATGATGCCGCTTTGCGGCGCCCATTCGGCGGGAAGTCGTGTCACGTTTGCCTCGCTCATAAATGCAACCATCCGGCCGGGACCGGATCGAAGCGGTGGTCTTCGCAAGGCCGGATTTTACTTTGGCTCGTCGTTTGTGGCTATAGAATGAATGACGTACTGATGCTCAAAATAGACCATCATGCCGTCATAGTGCCAGCGGCTGAGAGGGGGCACCGAGCGCTTGGAACGAGCGAAGTGTTGTTGGCTATTTTCCTTCGGCGGAAAAGAAGCGGCAGCAGTTTCTGCCGGCGCTCTTGGCCTGATAGAGGGCGGCATCGGCGCGCGAGAACAGGCTCTCACGGGTTTCGTCGCCCTGCTGCAGGCAGGTGATGCCGATGCTGACGGTGGTCGAGACATGGGCGCCGTCGCAGATGATGCAGGTCTCCTCGATCTTCTGGCGCAGGCGTTCGGCCAGCAGCTGGGCGCCATCGCGATCGGTATTGCTGAGCAGGATCAGAAACTCCTCGCCGCCGTAACGGAACAGCATGTCGGAACTGCGGATGGCGGCCTTGGCAGCTTCCGCCACGGCCTTGATGACGCAGTCCCCCACGGCATGGCCGTAGCCGTCGTTGATCTTCTTGAAGCGATCGATGTCCATTGCCAGCAGCGAGAGCTGGTTGTTGTGGCGGAGGGAAAGATTGACCTCCCTGTCGATGATCTCATCCATGCTGGCTCGGTTGTTGACCCCAGTGAGGGGGTCCTTGTGCGCCGCCTCGATCGCCTTTTTATAGAGCAGGGCGTTACGCAGGGGATAGACCAGGCCGCACAACAGGGTTTCGATCAGCGTGGTTTCGGCCTTGGTGAATTTCTTACGGCGGCTGATGACCAACTCGCCCAGGGATTCGCCCGACACCACCAGACGATAGGTACAGGAGTGGGCGGCGGCCTTGCCGATGGTATGGTTGATATCCAGTTCGTTATACGTGTAGCTGAGGGATTGATAATCCACCAGCCTGATGATTTCGTGGGCGAAGATCTCAATCAGCTTGTTGATATCGAGTGTGGTTTGAAGGATGCCGGAGAGACGCAGCGCCTTTTGCAGCTCGTCCTCGTTGTCGTCCTGCTCAGGCAGCGCCATGGCCAGGGCCAGATTGCCGAGGCGATCATAGTGGGGCTGTTTGTGTTCTTGTTTTTGAATAACGGCGCTCATGATTAAAACCTCCCAGCTGCCTCGTCAGTATGCGAGATTCATGCCAGATCAGATTATAAATTTAAAAAACACATTAAAACAATCTTTTATATGTTCCCCCGGCAGTGAAGCCGTGGCTATCGTCAACATATTGACAGCCTATCGGCGCCGCACTGCGCCCAAATCGTTCCCCTCTTTACGACGAACCAGCGCATATTCGGATGTTAAAAATTTAGTTCTTTCATGATGATACCAGCCCAAATTATAGAACTACTCTATAAATATGCAACAACTTGCCTGGTTTTGCCGTTGAGGAAAGTTTTTGCCGTTATCTTTCATGAATAAAGCTTGGGGCGAATCGGGCGATGATTCTATATGGATAATCCGGCTGGGCGGGTGTGAGAAAAGTGCAAACCTATTCCGTAAAAAACGACAAAGACCTGAAGGCGCTGCTGCGGGTACACAAACATATGCCCGATATGCGCCTGGGCGAGGCCCTGGTCGAAGAGGGGACGATCACCGAGGCGCAGCTGGAAGCCGCGCTTGAAACACAGCGCCAGTACAAGTCCAGCGGCCGGCACCTCGGCCAGATCCTGGTGCAGTCGGGCATCGTCACCCCCAAGCAGTTGAACGTGGCGCTGGCGCATAAGCTGGCCATTCCGTTTGTCAGCATTGCTGAGTTCAATATCGATCCGCATCTGATTACACGGGTACCGCCGGAAATCGCCCAGCATTATAAGGTCCTGCCGCTGGCGAGTCTGAACGGAACGCTGGCCGTGGCCATGATCAACCCCTTCGACCAGGCCGCCATCGATGCCCTGCGTTTCAATTCGAAGATGAACATCGAAGTGGTGATGGCCCCGACCGATGAGATCAGTGAAGCGCTCAACCGGCACTACAGCAGCTATGAGGAGATGGAAGCACTGGAGGATCTCAAGCTGGATCCGATCGCCGAGCCCGTCGCCTGTGATGAGGCGCTCCATACCGTCGAGGCCGAGGCCAAGAAAAAGCCGATTGTACGCCTGCTCAACTCCATCGTGCTGCAGGCGGTCAACAGCAAGGCCTCGGATATCAATATCCGGCCGGAAAAGGACCGGGTCAACGTCTTCTTTCGCGTCGACGGCAAGATGCAGTTCATCCGCAGGCTGAGCCGCAATTTGCTGCCGGCGCTGGTGAGCCGCATCAAAATCACCGGGCAGATGGATATCTCCGAGAGGCGCCTGCCCCAGGATGGCCATGCCCGCCTGTTGCGCCAGGGCAAGCAGATCGATCTGCGTATTTCGGTGGTGCCGACGGTGAACGGAGAGAGTGTGGTGATCCGCATTCTCGACAAGGAGGCCGGCCTCAAACCGTTGGACGCGCTGGGCTTCAGCGCCGACGAACTGGAACAGATCCGGCGCCTGATCAGCCGTCCCAACGGTATCTTTCTGGTGACCGGCCCTACCGGGTCGGGCAAGTCCACCACGCTCTACGCCGTGCTCAACGAGGTCAAGCAGCGCAATCCCCATATCCTCACGGTGGAAGATCCGGTGGAATACGACATGGAGGGGGTGGAGCAGGTGCAGATCGCGCTGGCCAAGGGCTACACCTTTGCCGAGGCGCTGCGTCACTTCCTGCGCCACGACCCGGACGTGATCATGGTCGGGGAGATCCGCGACGAGGAGACCGCCCATATCGCCAACAAAGCGGCGCTCACCGGCCACCTGGTCTTTAGTACCCTGCACACCAACGACGCCGCCTCCAGCGTCACCCGCCTGCTGGACATGGGCATCGAAAGCTATCTGCTCAGTACCACCCTGCTCGGGGTCATGGCGCAGCGCCTGGTCAGGGTCAACTGTCCCGACTGTGTCGTCGAGGAAAGCGCGGCGCCGCACATCCGCAAGATGCTTAATCTCGAAGCTAGTGAAACGTTCCAGCGTGGCGCCGGTTGTTTCAAGTGCCATTACACCGGTTACCGCGGCCGTACCACCGTTATCGAGTTGCTACGGGTCACCCCCGAGGTTTCGCGCTTGATCATCGAAGGCCGGCCCGCCAAGGAAATTGCCGAAATGGCCGTCAGCCAGGGGATGCGCTGCTTGCAGCAGTGTGCGTTGGAACTGGCCCGGCAGGGCGGAACCTCGCTGGAGGAGGTCTATAGCCTTTGTACGGCATAGTACAGCGATTATTCAGATTCATTTAACCCGCGTCCGCTAACTTGTGTCCTGTATTCAGCACATAAGGACCAACAGCATGAACACAGAAGCACAAGCAACCGTCAAGGTCTGGGATCCACTGGTCAGGGTCTTTCACTGGTCGTTGGCGCTGTTTTTCGTCATCTCCTATTCGACCGGTGAGGAAGAGTCGCTGGTCCATCCGTGGTCCGGCTATGCCATCGTCACCCTGCTGGTGTTTCGCCTGGTATGGGGTTTTATCGGTCCCAAATATGCGCGCTTTTCCAACTTTGTCTATTCGCCGGCTGAAATCGCCGCCTACGCCAAGGGCATGATCAAAGGCGATGCGCCGCGCTATCTGGGTCACAACCCGCTGGGAGGACTCATGATCGTCGTAATGCTATTGAGTCTGGCCGCCACCACTACCACCGGCATGCTCTACTACGGTGCGGAAGAGGGTAAAGGCCCGCTGGCCGGCGTGATCGCTCAGCAGAGCATCACCATGCCCGCCTTGATCAGCCGCGCTCATGCGGACGACGATGAGCATGAATCGGCAGGCGACGGCGATGAGAAATACGAATACCTGGAAGAGTTGCACGAGTTCTTCGGTAACTTCACCCTGCTGCTGGTGTTGATTCACCTCGGCGGCGTCCTGGTCGGCAGTGTCCTCCACAAGGAGAGCCTGGTGCGGGCCATGTGGAACGGCAGGAAACGGGCTGAATCCCAACCCTGAGCCAAGCATACGAAACGAAAGGCCCAGGGACGGGCCTTTTAGTTTTGCGGATCAAACACAGGGTTGCGTAAGGGAACTCGGCCGTCGGACGGCACAGACAAAGGGGGGACGATTTCCTCGCCCAACGCCCTTTGGGCGCTGATGTGCGGATGCGGTTAGGTAGACGTTTAAACACCATGTTTTGATCGCCCGGCCATTGGGTCTGCCGTCTTGACAAAGGGTGAACGCGGCGAAAGCGCTTTATAGGATACGGATTCGTAATCCATCGCCGGGTGTGCCGTTTTCAATCGGATACTGTTATATTAATCTTCGGATCGTGGCGCACGTTGGATAACAGGGAGAGTGTTTTTGGCCGTTCGTAGAGCACAGGGGAGCTCTCTATTTCACCACCTGGGCGCGCTGGCCCTGTTCATCGGCCTGTGGTGGCTGCTCAGCGGCGGCGAGGGGCGATCATGGATAGTGGGCGTCCCAGCGATCATCCTGGCCTGGTGGGTCTTTTCGCGCAGCCGCGGCGCCGTCCTGGTGCCGGTGCGCCCGGGGGCCTTGATCTCCTTTTTGCGTTTGTTTGTCGGCTTGAGCGTGCAGGGTAGTGTCGATGTGGCCCGGCGGGTGCTGTCGCGTGATGTAAAAATTGACCCGGGGGTGGTCAGATTCACCTTTACCGAACTGCCCCCCGGCGGCGGGCGGTTGTTGTTCGTCGCCGTCATCGGCCTGTGCCCCGGCACACTCTGCTTCGACCTGGGAGAGGAGTCGGTCAGTGTCCATGTGCTCGACCGCAACGGCCCGATCGAGGATGAGCTGTGCCGGGTCGAGGCGGCCATCGCCGCGCTTTTTGGCCCGGGCAGGGAGGGGGTGTGACGGAGGTCTTTTATCTGCTCATGGCGGCGCTGCTGCTGATCACCATCCTGTTTGGCCTGATTCGGGTGGCGCGCGGTCCCACGGCCGCCGACCGCATGCTGGCGGTGCAGCTGTTCGGTACCACCGGCGTGGCCCTGGTGTTGCTGCTGGCCAAGGGCTTCGACCAGCCGCGCCTGTACGACGTGGCCCTGGTCTTCGCCGTGTTGGCGGCCATTGTCCTCATCGGTTTCGTGCGGCTCTATTGGCGCGCCGGCGAGCGGGATCGAAGCCATGGTTGAGTGGCTGGCGCTGCTGCTGATACTGGCGGGCATGGCGTTCTTTGTCGCCGGTACCGTGGGTCTGTTGCGGCTGCCGGATGTTTATTGCCGGCTCCATGCCCTGAGCAAGGCGGACAATCTCGGGCTTGGCCTGGTGGTGCTGGGACTGGTGATCCAGGCCGACAGCTGGCGCGAAGTGTTGCTGCTCATCCTGATCTGGTCGCTGGTGCTAGGCGCCAGCGTCATCGGCGCCTACCTGGTCGCCAACCGCGCCGATCAAAAGGGGGTGATGCCGTGGCAACGCTGAGCGAGGCGGCGTTGTGGGGTTTCGACCTGGTCATGGCTGTGCTGCTGCTGGGCTTGAGCTGGCGGCTGATGCGTTGCCGGGACCTGTTTACCGCCGTGGTGCTGTTCATTGCCTTCGGTCTGGTTATGGCGCTGGTCTGGGTGCGGCTCAACGCCCCCGACGTGGCCCTGGCCGAGGCGGCCATCGGCGCCGGGGTGACTGGGGCGCTGTTGCTGACGGCGCTGGCGCGGCTGGAGCACCATGGTCCGGATAAAACGGAGAGGCGCGACGATGCGTCTCGATGAGGCGCCGCTGCGGCGGCGGCGCGGGCTGCAGGCCCTGACGCTGGCCGCCTTGGGCGTGATCGGCCTGGCGCTGGTCTGGGCGGTGTTTTCTACGCCCGTCACAACAGGAGCGGCGCAGCGGCAGGCGTTTGAGCGCCTGGGCGACAGCGGGGTCAGCAACCCGGTGACGGCGGTGCTGCTCAATTTTCGCGCCTATGACACCTTGTTGGAGATCGGGGTACTTCTGACGGCGCTCTCCGCGGTATGGGCGGTGGGGCGTGTGCAGCCGCCGCTATTGCCTGCCGACGCCAATTTCATGCTCAAGAGTACCGCCCGCCTGCTGACCCCGGTGCTGATCCTGGTCGGTGGTTATCTGCTCTGGACCGGCTCGAAAACTCCCGGCGGCGCCTTTCAGGCGGGGTCGGTGCTGGCGGCGGCGCTGCTGCTGCAGCTGTTCGCGGGGCAGCTGTCGGTGCGCCTGGCGCACTGGTCGATGGCCACCTGGCGCCGGCTCACCGGCCTCGGTTTGAGCGTGTTCATGCTGGCGGCGCTGGCCACGACCGTGGCCGGGCGCAATCTGCTCGAATTTACTCCCGCTGCGGCCGGTGACTGGATCCTGTTGATCGAAGCCGCGCTGACCCTCTCCATCGCCGCCATGCTCACCGGACTGTTTCTCGGCTGCGAGCCCCCCGAGCTGCTGCGCCACCGCCCCGGCATCGAGCGCCGCGGGGAAGGGGGCGGATGAGCAGCGGCCTGTTTTTCGCCGTCATCGGGGTGGTGCTGTTCATCTTCGGCCTGGGCGGGACCCTGCTTGCCGCCCATGTGGTGCGCCGTATCCTGGCGCTGAACCTGGCCGGCAGCGGCGTGTTTTTGTTGCTGGTGGCCTGGGGCTATCGCGGACTGGACTCGGCGCCCGATCCCATCCCCCACGCCCTGGTGTTGACGGGCATCGTGGTGGCGGTCAGCACCACTGCCCTGGCCCTGGTGCTGGCGGTGCGGTTGGCCCGGGAAAGGACGTATGAATGAGCGCGGTGCTGCCAGTTTTTCTGCCCCTGCTGGCCGCAACGGCACTGGCGTTGTTTCCCCGCGGTGTCCGTGTCTGGACCCTGCTGGTGGGCGCCGGTATGGCGCTGGCGCTGCAACGGCTGTATCTGCACATCTCGAACCAGGGGCCGCTGCGCTACGAAGTGGGGGGTTGGGGCGCGCCGCTGGGCATCGATCTCTATATCGATGGTCTCAGCCTGTTCATGCTCATCACCACCTGGCTGGTAGGGGTGGCGGTATCCGTGTATGCGCTGGGCTATTTCGCCGCTGCCGGTCATGAGGCGCGGGAAGGGCGCTATTTCTGGATACTCTGGTTCTTCCTCTGGGCGGCGCTCAATGCGTTGTTTCTGTCGGCCGACCTGTTCAACCTCTATGTCACCCTGGAACTGGTGAGCATCGCCGCCGTGGCGCTGACGGCCCTGGCGGCGAGCAAAGCCGCATTGACTGCGGCGCTGCGCTACCTGCTGGTGGGACTGGTGGCCTCCATCAGCTATCTCATGGCGGTGGCCCTGCTCTACGGCGGTTACGGCCAGCTCGATATCTATGCCCTGGCCGCGGCGATCACGCCCCAGCCGTTGACCTGGTGCGTGATGGCCCTGATGCTGGCGGCGATGCTGGTCAAGACGGCGCTGTTTCCGCTCCATTTCTGGCTACCACCGGCCCACAGCAGCGCCCTGGCGCCGGTCAGTGCCCTGTTGTCGGCCCTGGTGGTGAAGACCGGGTTTTACCTCTTCGTGCGCCTCTGGTTCGAATTGTTCGAATCCATGACCACCATGGCGCTGGCCAATCTGGTGGGCGCGCTGGGGGCGGCCGCCGTGCTGTGGGGGTCGATTCAGGCGCTGCGCACGGCGCGCCTCAAACTGCTGATCGCCTATTCCACGGTGGCACAGCTGGGCTATCTGTTTCTACTGGCGCCGCTGGCCATGTCCACCACCGGGGCGGTGGCCTGGAGCGGGGTGTTCTATCTGCTCATCTCCCATGCCTGTGCCAAGGCGGCGCTGTTCCTGAGCGCGGGGACGATTATCAAGGTCCTCGGCCATGACCGCCTCGACGAGCTGCACGGCTTGGGCAAGGTATTGCCCCTGACCCTGGCCACCAGTGCCCTGGCGGCGGTGAGTCTGATCGGCCTGCCACCCAGCGGCGGCTTCGTGGCCAAATGGTCCCTGCTGGTGGCCGCCGCCGAGGGCGACCAGTGGTGGTGGATCATCCTGTTGGCGGTGGGCGGTCTGCTGACGGCCGCCTATCTGTTTCGCCTCTTGTCTCCGGCCATGGCGACGGGCGCCTTCGATGTCTCGCTGCGCGAGGGCGATTATCCGCTGATGGTGTGGCCGGCCTTCGCCCTGGCCGCTTTTGCGCTGGTGCTGGGCGTGGTGGCGCCGGGCTTTTTCCAGCTGCTGGTGATCGGCGCGCCGGCTGCCGCGGGAGGAGACGGGGTATGAGTTGGAACAGCCTGCTGCCGTTGTTGCTGGTGCTCAGTTCGCTGATCCCCGGCCTGGCCATCTTCTTTCTGCGCGAGAATGCACACCGCATGCGCATTTTTCTCAACATGACGGGGGCGTTGCTCAAGACCGCCCTGATGGGGGTGATGATTGTCGGTGTCTACGTCGGCCAGGATTATGAATTCCGCATCCCCTTCATGCTCGATTACGACCTGGTGCTGCACGCCGACGCCGTTTCGGTGATCTTCGCCTCGCTCTCCACCGTGCTCTGGCTGGTGACCACCATCTACGCCATCGGTTATCTGGAAGAGTCGCCCAACCGCAGCCGCTTTTTCGGCTTTTTCAGCCTCTGCGTCAGTGCCACCATCGGCATCGCCCTGGCCGGCAACATGATCACCTTCGTCGTGTTCTATGAATTGCTGACCCTGACCACCTATCCGCTGGTGGTGCACCGCGGCACGCCCGAGGCCCTGCGTGCCGGCAGGATCTATCTGATCTACACGATGGTGAGCGGCACGCTGCTGCTGGTGGCGGTGCTGTGGCTGCGCACCCTGGCGGGACCGCTGGATTTCACCGCCGCCGGCCTGCTGAGGGGCATCGATGCCGCCCACCATCAGGCGCTGGTCATCATTTTCTGGATGCTGATCGCCAGCCTGGGTGTCAAGGCGGC
>JASBUE010000267.1 GCA_030148045.1 Candidatus Tenderia sp. | reverse complement strand
CACCTGACGAAAACGATCCTTGTCCAGCTTTTCGCGCGTTTCGGCGTCCCACAGGCGGCAGCCGTCCGGGCTGAACTCGTCGCCCAGCACCACCTCGCCGTGGAATAGGCCGAATTCCAGCTTGTAATCCACCAGCAGCATGCCGGCGTCGGCGAACAGCCTTTTCAGCACCTCGTTGACCTTGAAGGTGAGCGCCTTCATGCGCGCCAGCTGTGCGACTGTGGCCCAACCGAAGGTCTCGGCATGGGATTCGTTGATCATGGGGTCGTGCAGGGCGTCGTTTTTCAGAAACAGCTCATAGGTAGGCGGATTGAGGTCCATGCCCTCCTCGACACCGAGGCGACGGCAGAGGCTGCCGGCAGCGATGTTGCGCACTACGCACTCGACCGGGATCATGTCCAGCCTTTTCACCAGGGCCTGGTTGTCGGACAGCAGCTTTTCCACGTGAACGGGGATGCCCGCCGCGGCCAGTTTGCCCATGACGAAGGCGTTGAAATGGTTGTTGACCCTGCCCTTGCGCGCCAGCTTTTCCACCTTCTCGCCGTCAAAGGCGGAGGTGTCGTCGCGGAACTCGAGGATGAGGCGATCCGGGTCGTCGGTGAGGTAGACGGATTTGGCCTTGCCGGCATAGAGTTCGTCGCGTTTTTGCATTGCTGTTAAACCTCGTGGATATTGACGGCGTATTATACAACTTCGCGCCAGGCCAGGCCCTGCTCCTGATCGGCGATGCCGATCCAGGCGTCGGCACAGCCCATTATCCCGGCCAGGGCCGCCTGCGCCAGCCGCGGCCGGTTGTTCTCCTCGCTCAGATGGGCGGCCACCAGATGCTGCAGCCTGCTGGTGTCCAGCCGTCCCAGCAGCTCGGCGGCCTGGCGATTGCTGAGATGGCCGTGGCGTCCACCCACGCGTTGCTTCAGCGAGGGTGGATAGCTGCCCTGGATAAGCATGTCGCCGTCGTGATTGCACTCCAGGATCAGGGCGTCGCAGCGGCTCAGTTGCTGCTCGATATGAGGGGTCCAGCAACCTACGTCGGTGAGGATGCCGATCCGGCTGCGGCCGTCGCCGAAGACAAACTGGGCCGGCTCGCGGGCATCATGAGGGACCGGGTAGGGGACGAGTTCCAGATCGTCGATGGCGAAGGTCGAATGGCTGTTGAAATGACATAGTCGCGGTAACTCACCCAGGCGCCGGTGGCGGGCGGTGCCCGGCGTCATCCAAACCGGGATATTGTAGCGCCGCGCCAGCGGGCCGACGCCCTTGATGTGGTCGCCGTGCTCGTGGGTGACCACGATGGCGTTGAGATCGATGGGACTCTTGCCGAGACGGGCCATACGCGCCTGCACCTGGGCGATGGTAAAGCCGCAATCGAGCAGGACCAGCGTGTTGCCCGCCTCTACCAGGGTGCCATTGCCGCGGCTGCCGCTGCCGAGAGATGCAAAGCGCATCGCTTAATGTTTATGGGGGGCGCGGCTGCCGACAGGCGGCCTGTTGGCGGGGGCTGGTTCGGTCCCCGTCAGCAACTCCTCGGGCAGGTCCACCGGCGGGCTTACATCCA
>JASBUE010000122.1 GCA_030148045.1 Candidatus Tenderia sp. | reverse complement strand
TACTGGTCGCTGGCCTCCTATCTGAAACAGCGGGTCAAAAACGCGCGCGAGTACATCGGGCGCTTCGAGAGGATCGTGGCCAAGGAGGCCAAACGCCGTGGCGTGGACGGCTTGGTGTGCGGTCACCTGCACCGCCCCGAGCTGACCTATATCGACGAGGTGCTGTACTGCAACGACGGCGACTGGGTGGAGACTTGCACCGCCCTGGTGGAGCACCATGACGGCAGTTTGCAGTTGCTCCACTGGGCCGACGAAAAACACGCCCTGAAGCATGTGCAGGTGGTCTGTGCCGGTTGAGGCAATGCTGGAGCGAGGCCCGCCATGCGTATCCTGATGGTCTCGGATGTCTATTTCCCCCGTGTCAACGGCGTCTCCACCTCGATCCAGAGTTTCGCCCGCGAGCTGCAACGCCAGGGGCATGCGGTCGCGCTGATTGCTCCCGATTACGGTGCCGAACACGCCGATGAGCTGGAGCTGTTGCGCGTACCCTCGCGCAAGGTGATCGTCGATCCGGAAGACCGCATGCTTAAGCCGGGTTGGGTGATGGAGCGCATCGACCTGCTGGCCAAATGCGAATACGACCTGGTCCATATCCAGACCCCTTTCGTGGCCCATTATCTGGGCCTGAAACTGGCGCGGCAGCTGAAACTGCCGCTGGTGGAGACCTACCACACCTATTTCGAAGAATATCTCTACAACTACGTCGCCTACCTGCCCCGCCCCTGGCTGCGCCTTGTGGCGCGGCGTTTTTCCACGTCGCAATGCAACAGCGTCAATCACGTGGTGGTACCCTCGGCGCCCATCGAGCAGGCCCTGCGCCGTTACGGTGTGAAAACACCCATCACCATCGTGCCCACCGGCCTGGAGCTGGAGCGGTTCAGCGGCGGTGACTGCGCGCGCTTCCGGCAGGTCCACGGCATCGATCCCGACCGGCCGCTGGCCCTCTACGTCGGGCGCATGGCGCACGAGAAAAATATCGCCTTTCTCCTGCGCGCCATGCAGCGGGCGATCCGCGCTATGCCCGAACTGCTGTTCGTTATGGCCGGCGAAGGACCGGCGGAACACTGGGCCTGGCGCTGGGTGGAGCGCGAGGGTCTGAGCGACAACGTAGTCTTTGTCGGCTATCTGGATCGCGCCGCTCAATTGCTGGATTGCTACCGCGCCGCCGACCTGTTCGTGTTCGCATCGCGCACCGAGACCCAGGGGCTGGTGCTGCTCGAGGCCATGGCCCTGGGCACGCCGGTGGTTTCTACCGCTGTATTGGGGACGAAGACGGTATTGTGCGACGGTCGCGGCGTATCGATTGCGCAAGAGAACGAAGATGACTTCAGTACTAAGGTGCTGAGGCTGCTGCGCGATGACAAGGCGCGTCGTGCCCTGTCGCAGGCGGCCCTGGAGTATGTGCAGGAGTGGTCCATCAGTCGAATGGCGGCGCGCAAGGTGGCGGTCTACGAGGCACTGTTTTCAACGCGGCTGAAGCGGACGGCCGCGGCGGGCAGGTCTGTGATCTGAAGACGGCGGTATCGGCGCAAGACTCCTCCATACAATTTGCATATACTGGCTCCATGGTGTTTGTATAAGGAGTCGGTCGTGTTACAGCTTCAGTTTTTAGGTGCGGCGCAAGAGGTCACCGGTTCCTGTTACCTGCTGCGCGCGGGCGGCAAAACGGTGCTGGTGGAATGCGGCCTGATCCAGGGCGCGTTTGAAGACGAGGCACGTAATCGCAAGCCCTTTCCCTTCGACGCCGCCGCCCTCGATGCGGTGGTGTTGAGCCATTCCCATCTCGACCACTCGGGGCGCCTGCCCCTGCTGGCCAAGGCCGGTTACAGCGGCCCCATCTATACCCAGCACGCCAGTGCCGACCTGTGCCGCATCCTGCTGAAGGACTCAGGCTATCTCAATGAAAAAGAGGTGGAATGGGAGAACCGCAAGCGCCAGCGCAAACGCCAGCCGTTGCTGGAACCACTCTACACCTTGGCCGAGGCCGAGGCGGTGATGGACCAGTTTGTGCCGCTGGATTACGATGTCGAAACGGAAATCCTGCCCGGTGTGCAGATCCGCTTCCGCGACGCCGGCCATATCCTCGGCTCCAGCGTCGTCGAGATGTGGCTCAGCGACAACGGCGTGACCCGCACGCTGGTCTTCAGCGGCGACCTGGGCCACCGCGGTGCGCCGATCCTGAAAGATCCCGCCTTGATCAAGGCGGCGGACCTGGTGCTGATGGAAAGCACCTATGGCGACCGCGATCACCGTTCCTGGGATGAGACTTGGTCCGAGCTGGAAGAGGTGCTTCTCAATGCCCGCCATGACAAGGGTATCGTCATGATCCCGGCCTTCGCCGTAGGGCGCACCCAGGAGCTGCTTTACGCCTTCAATCTCAATTACGACAAATGGCAATTGGAGCGCTGGTCGGTCTTTCTCGACAGCCCCATGGCCATCGAGGCCACCGAGGCCTATGTGCACCACCGTAATCTCTATAATCGCGAAACCCAGGCGTTGCAGCAGAAGAACGGCAATCCCTTCATGCTGCCCAACCTGCACCTCAGCCGCACGGCCGAGGATTCCATGGGCATCAACCGCATCCGCAGCGGCGCCATCGTCATCGCCGGCAGCGGCATGTGCACGGGCGGGCGCATCAAGCACCATTTCAAGCACAATATCTGGCGCGAAAACTGCCATGTGCTGATTGTCGGCTTCCAGGCCCGCGGCACTCTGGGACGCCAGCTGGTGGACGGCGCCGAGGAGATCAGCCTGTGGGGCGAGACGGTCGCCGTCGCCGCCAAGGTGCACACCATCGGCGGCTTCTCGGCCCACGCCGACCGCGACGGGCTGCTCGCCTGGTACGGCCATTTCGACGGCCATCCGCCCATCGCCCTGGTGCACGGCGAAGCGGCGGCGATCGCCCCCCTGGCTGAGCAGATCCGGGCGCTGGGCGCCCACAAGGTCTTTACCCCGGCGCCGGGCGACACACTCGATCTGGTGCATATGAAGCCGGCCTGAGATGGAACCGGTCAAGGCGCAGTACGAACGTTTTCCCTATCCCCCCGTCAACGCCCTGGCCCTGCCGCGCCGGGGGCAGGGTAAAGGGCTGCAATACGAGCGCGCCGTGGCGCTGGCGCGGGATAAGCGGTTGGCCCCCATCACGCCGGCGAGCCATCATGGCATCCGCATCCTGGTGGCCGGTTGCGGCACCCTGGAGTCACTGGTGGTGGCCCAGGCCCATCCCCAGGCAGGAGAAGTTATCGCCCTGGATATCAGTCATCGTTCACTCGTAATCCTACGGCGCCGCCTGCGCTGGGCCCGGAGCCGGGATCTGCTCCACCTGGCGCCGTTGCGGGGGCGGCGGATGGCGCCGCTGCGCACAGTGGAAGCGGACGTGCGCTACTGGCATGATGGCGAGGGCTTCGATTACATTCTCGCCAACAACCTGCTGCACCACACCGAACAACCCGCCGCCACCCTGCAACACTTGGCCGGACTACTGAAGCCGGGCGGGGTGCTGCGCATGGTCAGCTATCCGGCCATGAGCCGCTTCTGGCTGCGCCAGACCGGCGCCTGGTTGCGCTGGCACGGGCTGAATCCCGATACGCCGCGCCTGAAACGTCGCGCCCTTGAAGTAATCGACGGGCTGCCCCGGCCCCATCCCCTGCGCAGCTGTTTCGAGGCCCACGGAGAAACCGGCACCACCGCCGGCCTGGTGGATGCCTTCTTCCATGCCTGCGAACGGCCGCTGACGCCGCTGCAATGGCAACAGGCCAGTGAAGCCGCCGGGTTGGAGTGGCTGGGCGAAACCCAACCGGCCTACGCGCGGGCCGAATTTCTCACCGAACTGTTGCCCGCCACAGCCGTCCTCAGCGCCTGGGAACGATTGCAGGTATTGGATGACGTACTGGAGTTGAACAGCAATCCGGTGTGGTGGTTTTGCAGGCGTGGCGAAGGCAAGGCCACGGGAATGGTGTCACCGGTGCCGCAACCCGAAGCACCCGGTGAGCGTGACATCCAGCCGCCCCAGGAGTGGTATCTGCCGTCGGGGATCTATTGGCAGCTGGGTCAGGGCCTGCGCCATGCCGACAGCATTTTGAGGGGAGCAAACTGCTCGGCGGCCGACTTGCTCACCGCACTGCGCAGTGAAGTGGGGCCGCGTGTCGCCAGGGGCGGCCGTGAACTGCCCGGGCTGACCCTGGGGGAATATCCGGGCCATGAGTTGCTTGATGCATCCCAAGCCGTCGAGCCGGATCATTGGCGGCGGCTGCAGGCACGGCTGGGTAATGCCGCCAAGCTGAACTATCAGGGCCGCCCGGTGCCGGGGGATGATCTGCAGCGGCAGGCCGAGTGGTTGCAGCTCTATTTCGGCCCCTTGCAGCGGCAGATCGGTCCGTTACGGCTGGGGTGAACCGTATGTTAGGCTAAATGGGATGGTTTTTTTGAGTTTATATGCAATATGAGTAGTGATTACAAAAAACACCAAGGCAAGGGCGAGCTGCACCCGGGCCACGCCCGTTCCGCCCCCTATCCGGTGAGCCGCCTCGGCGCCAGCATCGATCTGGTGGATCTGGCGCAACAGATCAGCACGGCGGACAGCCATATCAACACCCGTGTCTCGGCCAAGCTGCAGGTGATCGCAGACCAGATCCGCCATTTGCAGCAGGAGGCGCGCGCGGCGCTGGAGTCGGCCCGGCGCGATCAGGCGCTGCACCGCGCCCAGTGCAATTTCAAGCGCATCCCGGGCCGCACCTACCACCTTTACCGGCGCGCCGACGGTTCCGGTTATTTTTCCATGCTCGGGCCGGCCGACTGGGGCGGGCGGGTGCCGCACGAGTTCCAGGGCAGCTACCGGCTCGAAAACGACAGGTCCTGGACGCCGGCCGACCAGGTCGATACGCCCGACGACAGCCGCGAACTGGTGCGGCGCCTGCTGGAAGAGCGCTCATAAGCGGGCGTCATACCATCGGATGAGCCCCTGAGCCCTGCTGACCGCCATGCCGCGGTCGGCATTGCCGTTTCCCCGCCCGTCGCCCGGGTAACTATTAACCCGGCAATCTAATATGCCGTGTTCAGGGTTTCAAGCATGTCCGTGATCAAGGCGTGGCGCGCAGTTAATGGCCTAGCCCTTCGCAAGCGCCACAACGCTGAGCACGGGCATGCTTGAAGCCCCTAACCGATTGATTAATAAAAGAGAGGCCGTTGCGTGCTCACCCACAGACTGCGTTATCAAAACTTGCTGTAGGATGGCTACAGCGGCGTTTTGATGCCTT
>JASBUE010000263.1 GCA_030148045.1 Candidatus Tenderia sp. | reverse complement strand
AGGTCGATACCACCACCACGTCCTCACTCTCCGCCTCTGCGGGGAGCTCGACTGCCGCCACGACCACACTGGCCTTGACGCTGCCGGCGTCGGTGATCACGGCATCCGGGCTCAGGCGGCCGGTCATGGCGCGAAAACACGTCTCCATCGCACCCAGGGGCACGGCCAGCAGCACCATGTCGGCGCCCTGCACCGCCGCGCCGATGTCGGTGCTGTAGCGGTCGATGACCCCCAGCTCCACGGCCTGCTGCAGATGCACCGGGTTGCGGCTACAGCCCACCACCTCATGCACATAGCCGGCCTGCTTCAGCGCGCGCGCCAGGGAGCCGCCGATCAGGCCGACACCGATGATGGTCAACCTGTGGATCATGAAAAATGCCCCGCGGGAGGGAAAATCCCCCCTGACCCCCCTTTGAGAAAGGGGGGGACTGGAGGACTGATGATGGGCGCGGGAACACCCCTGGACCATCCCCCCCTTTGCAAAAGGGGGGTTAGGGGGGATTTAACAGCCGTTGCCACCACACCGATCATGAAGGCCTGCTCATACCCCTAGAGTTCCCGCCCAATCACCTGAGCAATCCCTCGAAGTTCGCCCATTAACTGATTGAGTTGGCTGGGGCTGAGAGCCTGATCGGCGTCACACCAGGCCTCGGCCGGGCGCGGATGAACCTCGATCAGCAGCCCGTCGGCACCGGCGGCGATGGCGGCGCGCGACAGGGCCGGCACCATCCAGGCCTTGCCGCCGGCGTGGCTGGGATCGATGATCACCGGCAGATGGGTCTCGCGTTTGAGCACCGGGATAGCGGTAACATCGAGCATGTTGCGGTAGGCGGTCTCGAAGGAACGCACGCCGCGTTCGCAGAAGATGATGTTGTGATTACCCGCCGCGGCGATATACTCGGCCGCCATCAGCCATTCGGAGATGGTGGCCGACATGCCGCGTTTCAGAATCACCGGGGTCTGCACCTTGCCCACCTCTTTGAGCAGGTCGAAATTCTGCATGTTGCGCGTGCCGATCTGAATCACATCCACCTTGTGCTCGAGAAAGGTGTCGAGCATGCGCACGTCCATCAACTCGGTGACGATGGGCAAGTTATGTTTTCTGGCCGCGTTCTGGAACATCTCCAGCCCTTCCACGCCCACGCCCTGGAAGGTGTAGGGGCTGGAACGGGGCTTGAAGGCGCCGCCGCGCATCAGCCGGCAACCGGCGGCCGCCACCGCCTCGGCGGACTGGGCCATCTGGTCGGCGGTTTCCACCGAGCAGGGACCGGCGATCACCTGGACCCTATTGCCGCCGATGGGCACGCCGCCCACGTTGATCACGGTGTCGCCGTCATGGGAATCGCGCGACACGATCTTGTAGGGTTTCATCACCCGCACCACGTTCTCGACGCAGGGCAGTGCCTCGAGTATCTCCTTATCGATCTTGCTTTCGTCGCCGATGGCGCCGATGACAGTGCGCTGGATACCCTTGGAGACATGGGGCTCGAGGCCCATGCCGCGGATCTTGTCCGTGACGGAACGGATGTCCTCGTCGCTGGAATTGGAACGCAGAATAATAATCATGCTTGCTTACCTTAAGTTCGGAATTTTTTTGCCGCTTACAACACCGCCAGCGGATAGGAGCCCAGCACCTTCAGCACCGATGACCTGTCGGCCAGCACCTCCAGCGCGGCCGCCACCTTGGCATCGTCCTTGTTGCCTTCGATGTCTATGAAAAACACATATTCCCACATCGCCCGCCGCGACGGCCGCGACTCGATGCGGGTCATGGAAATACCCGCGTCGGCCAGCGGCTTGAGCAGGTTGTTCAGACCACCGGGGCGATTGGGGGTGGACACCAGCAGCGAGGTCTTGTCCCTGCCGCTGGGCGCCGGCGACTGACGCCCGATGACAAGGAAGCGGGTGGTGTTGTCCGGCTCGTCCTCGATATTGCAGGCGATCAGGCTCAGGCCGTAAATCTCGGCCGCCGCCTTGGAGGCGATGGCCACCACGCCGGCGTCATCGGCCGCCATCTTCGCCGCCATGGCATTACTGTTGACGGCAATGCGCGGCACATCCTTGAGGTTCTCGTCCAGCCATTCGCGGCACTGGGCCAGGGCCTGCTGATTGGCGTAGACCGTCTTGACGCCGTCCAGCGTGTCGCCCTTGGACAGCAGGCAGTGATGGATGCGCAACTCCACCTCGCCGCTGATCTGCAGCGGCGAATGGAGAAACATGTCCAGGGTATGGTCGACCACCCCCTCGGTGGAGTTCTCGATGGGGACCACACCGTAGTGGGAAAAACCGGCCTCCACATCGCGGAAGATCTCGTCGATGGCGCCGTGGGGTACCGTCACCACCGAGTGGCCGAAATGCTTCAACGCCGCATCGTGGGTGTAGGTGCCTTCAGGGCCGAGAAAGGCGATGCGCATGGGCTGTTCCAGCGCCAGGCAGGCGGACATGATCTCGCGGAACAGGCGCGCCATCTCCTCGCCCGACAGCGGCCCGGGGTTACGCTCGATCACCTGGCGCAGGATCTGCGCCTCGCGCTCCGTACGATAGAAATCGGCCTCCGTATGGCCCGATTTCATCTTGATGCGGGCCACCGCCTGGGCGCACTCGGCACGTTCGTTGATCAGCCGCTGAATCTGCGCATCGAGCGCATCGATGCGGTCGCGCACCTGATCCAGACTTGTGTATTTCCGACTCATACCCAACTACAGAACTCTGACAGACAGAACACCCTGGATGGATTTGATGCGTTCGATGACCGAAGCGGAAATCTCCCCCTCCACATCCGCCAGGGTATAGGCCACCTCGCCCCTGGATTTGTTGAGCAGGTCGATGATATTCAAACCGGCGTCCGCCACGGCTGTGGAGATCTGCCCCACCATGTTTGGCACATTGGAATTGGCCACC
>JASBUE010000248.1 GCA_030148045.1 Candidatus Tenderia sp. | reverse complement strand
ACTGGATGCGCACCCGGCTGATGGAGGTGGAGGAAGACAAGCAACGTTTTCTGCGCCATATTTCCCATGAGCTTAAGACCCCATTGACCTCCATACGGGAGGGTTCGGAGATGCTGGCCGAGGAGATCCCCGGTCCGCTGTCGCCGCAACAGCGCGAGATCGCCGACCTGTTGCGCCAGAACGGCCAGCAATTGCAAAAACTGATCGAGGATTTATTGAACTATAACGCCGCCACCTACAGCCTGAGGTTGAATCTGGAGCCGCTGCGGCTGGATGAGCTGGTGAATATGGTGATTGCCGACTACAGGGTGGCGGTGATGAGCCGGCGGCTCTGGTTCGAGGTGAATCTGGCCGAGGTGGGCGTGGTCGCCGATGCGGAAAAGCTGCGCGTGGTGATCGACAATCTGCTCTCCAACGCGGTCAAGTTTTCGCCTCCGCAGGGCAGAATCCGGGTCGGCCTCAGTTGCCGGGAGGGGTGGGCCCTGCTCGACGTGGAGGACCAGGGGCCGGGCGTCCCGGCCGGGCAGCGGGAGCGGATATTCGATGCCTTTTACCAGGGTGGCGCGTCCTACACCGGCCATGTTGCCGGCAGCGGGCTGGGGCTTTCCATCGTGCGGGAATACCTGCATGCCCACGGCGGCAGCGTCGAGGTGGTCAACGACGGCAGGCCGGGTGCCCATCTGCGCGCCCGCCTACCGTTGCAACAGGAGACAGAAACAGGATGAAGCCTTCGTATTTGCTAACATCGGCTATATTGATTCTGGCGTCGGGCTGCACTTCTCTGCAATCGATGCGGCTGTCCGAGCCCGCTGCAAAACCGGAATCCGCCGTGCCCCTGGTCGAGCCGCTAAGTGCCGGGCAGGCCGCGTTGCAGCAGTTCGCCTGGGTAAAACGCGGCTCGGCGGAACAGCTGGAAGGCGAATTGCCGGCCCTGGAAAAGGCCTTCGCCGTGCAAGCCCAGGAGCGCAACCGGCTGCGCCTGGCGGTGACCCAGGGCTTCGCCTGATGCCGCTCTTGCGATCGACAGCGCGCCATGGGGCTGTTCAAGCAGGCACAGCGGGAAGGCGCGGATGAGGCCACGCGGACACTGGCCGGCCTGTTCCTCGAACTGCTCGAGGTTCAGGCGCAGCTTGATGGCCGTGACAAGGCGCTGGCGCGCGAGCGGCAGGAGACCAAGGCGCTGCGACAGCAGCTGGAGGCGTTGCAAAAGAAGCTGGATGCCTTGACCTCGATCGAGGAAAGCCTGCACCGGCGTGAATGATCCGTGTAACTCAAGGGTGGGAAAAGCGATGAGCGCTGCCAAGGTAATGATAGTGGATGACGACCCGGGCCTGCTGCGGCTGCTGTCTATGCGTCTGGAGGCGGCCGGTTATCAGCCGGTATGCGCCTCCAGCGGCGAGCAGGCGTTGGCCAAGCTGCCGCTATCAAGGCCTCGGGTGGTGATCACCGATCTGCGCATGAGTGGCATGAACGGCATGGCCCTGTTCGGCGAGATCCATGAACGCAATCCCTCCCTGCCGGTGATCATACTCACCGCCCACGGCTCCATTCCAGACGCGGTGGCCGCCACCAGCCGGGGCGTGTTTGGCTTTCTGACCAAGCCCTTCGACAGCAAACAGTTGCTGGACATGGTCAGGCGGGCGGCCTCGCTGAGCGGTGAGCAGCCCAGCGACGTGCCCCAGGATGAGTGGCGCCGCGAGATCGTGACGCGCAGTGCGGCGATGGATGAGCTGCTCAATCAGGCCTATCTGATCGCCCGCAGCGATGTCAGCGTCTTCATCCATGGCGAGAGCGGCACCGGCAAGGAGTTGCTGGCGCGTGCCATCCACAGGGCCAGCACGCGCGCCGACAAGCCATTCATCGCCGTCAACTGCAGCGCCATTCCGGAACAGCTGCTGGAGTCCGAACTGTTCGGCCATCGCAAGGGCGCCTTTACCGGCGCCGCCCATGACCACAAGGGGCTGTTCCAGGCCGCCCATGGCGGTACCCTGTTCCTGGACGAGATCGGCGATATGCCGCCGGCCTTCCAGTCCAAGTTGTTGCGGGTGCTACAGGAACGCCAGGTGCGGCCGGTGGGCTCGGTGGAGTCCATCTCCATCGATGTGCGCATGATCTCGGCCACCCACCGCGACCTGGAGCGGGCCACCCGCGCGGGCGAATTCCGCGAGGACCTATACTATCGCCTCAATGTGGTGGCGCTGGAGATGCCGGCCCTGGCCGAGCGGCGCGAGGATATTCCCTTGTTGGCCAACCATTTTCTGCGGAAACTGCGCGGTAAGGAGGCGAAAAAGGCCAAGAGCTTCGCCCCCGAGGCGATTGAGCTATTGGTGCAGGCCGCCTGGCCGGGCAATGTGCGCCAGCTCTACAATGTGGTGGAGCAGGCGGTGGTGCTGACCACCTCCGCCATCATCCCGGTCCAACTGGTGCAGCGCGCGCTGCGCAGCAAGGGTAACGAGATTCTGCCCTTCGCCGAGGCGCGGCAGCGTTTCGAGCGCGATTATCTCACCAAGCTGCTGCGTACCACCAACGGCAATGTCACCCAGGCCGCACGCCTGGCGCAACGCAATCGCACTGAGTTCTATAAGTTGCTCAACAAGCACCACCTGGCACCCTCCTTGTTTAAAGGGTGATAACCGTCTCCATCTGGCGACAAAGATGATGTTTTTCGCTTCAAATACTTAGTCGAGACGCCCTGTTTTCCTGTCGCCGTTTGGCGACAGATTCGCGCATTCCGGCATCCTTCTGCCTCGGTCTGGCAAGCTAAGGTGTTGATTAGATGGCAGGGATTTTTTGTGGCATATTTATTGCTTATACTATTTAGATTTCAGCGTGAGATCAGGCTGATGCATCACGGAGGTGATAGCATTAAGTCAGCCGGTGGGAGATCGAGTGGGCACCGCGAATCTGAATCCTGCGGGTCAGCGCAAGGCCGGCCGGCTGGAGCATGTTTATCCATAATTCAATTGACAAGGAAGGATCCATTGAATAAGAGCTCAACTTTGTTTCACCGGAATTTTGAAATTGTTCAGGCAAATACCCCCCAATTAATCGACGAAGCCCACCAACTGAGATATCAGGTC
>JASBUE010000246.1 GCA_030148045.1 Candidatus Tenderia sp. | reverse complement strand
AAGGAGGGGCTGGCCCATCTGGCCCTGGCCACGGTGGGACCGGGCGATGCAGTGCTGGTGCCCAATCCTTCCTATCCCATTCATCCCTACGGCTTCGTGATTGCCGGTGCCGACATCCGCCATGTGCCCATCGTGCCGGGCGGCGACTTTTTCGACGAGCTGGAAAAGGCGATCCGCGATTCCTGGCCCAAGCCCAAGATGCTGGTGTTGAACTTTCCCAGCAACCCCACCACCCAGTGCGTCGAGCTGGAATTCTTCGAAAAGGTGGTGGCCATCGCCAGGGAGCACCAGATCTGGGTGGTGCATGACCTGGCCTATGCGGATATCGTCTTCGACGGCTACAAGGCGCCGTCCATCCTGCAGGTGCCGGGCGCCAAGGAGGTGGCGGTGGAGTTTTTCACTCTGTCGAAAAGCTACAATATGCCCGGTTGGCGCGTCGGTTTCATGGTGGGCAATCCGGTTTTGGTGGCGGCCCTGGCGCGCATGAAATCCTATCTCGACTATGGCATGTTCACACCGGTGCAGGTGGCTGCCATCCACGCCCTGGAGGCGTCGCAGGAATGCGTCACGGAGATCTGCGCAATGTACCAGAGCCGTCGCGACGTGCTTTGCAACGGCCTCAATTCCATTGGTTGGCAGGTGGAACCGCCCAAGGGCACCATGTTCGTCTGGGCGCCGATCCCCGAGCAGTATCGCCATATGGGTTCGCTGGAGTTTTCGAAAAAGCTGCTCAAAGAGGCTAAAGTAGCCGTATCGCCAGGGGTCGGTTTCGGCGAATACGGCGACGAATTTGTCCGTTTCGGCCTGATCGAGAACGAGCACAGCACGCGCCAGGCGATCCGTGGCATCCGCGATATGCTGCGCCTAGATGCACAAGGTCAAAGCAAATAGAATGTATTATAAATAACAGGTTAGGAGAGATATCTTGAAACCAGTTAAAGTCGGTTTGTTGGGGTTGGGAACGGTTGGCGGCGGCACCGCCAGCGTCTTGCAGCGCAACGCGGAGGAGATCCAGCGGCGTGCCGGACGCGGCATCGAAATCGCCATCGCCGCCGCGCGCGACATCAGCAAGCCTCGCCCCTTCGATACCTCCAGGATCGAACTCACCACCGATCCGCAGGCCGTAGTCAGCCACCCCGAGGTAGAGGTGGTGATCGAACTCATCGGCGGCACCGACGCCGCCCGCGACCTGGTGCTGCAGGCCATCGCCAACGACAAGCACGTGGTCACCGCCAACAAGGCACTGATCGCCAAGCACGGCAACGAGATCTTCGCCGCCGCGCAAAAGCAGGGCGTGATGGTGGCCTTCGAGGCGGCCGTGGCCGGCGGCATCCCCATCATCAAAGCGATCCGCGAAGGCCTGGCCGGTAACCGCATCGAATGGCTGGCCGGCATTATCAACGGCACCGGTAACTTTATTCTGACCGAAATGCGGGACGAGGGGCGTGCATTTGCCGATGTATTGGCCGAGGCCCAACGCCTGGGCTACGCCGAGGCCGACCCCAGCTTCGACGTGGAGGGCATCGACGCCGCCCACAAGCTCACCATCCTGGCCGCCATCGCCTTCGGCATCCCGCTACAGTTCGACGCCTGCTACACCGAAGGCATCAGCCACATCACCCCTGAAGACGTGGAATACGCCGAAGAGCTGGGCTATCGTATCAAGCACTTGGGTGTGTCGCGCCGCACCGACCGTGGTGTGGAGCTGCGCGTCCATCCGACCCTGATCCCCTACCGCCGCCTGATCGCCAACGTGGATGGGGTTATGAACGCCGTGCTGGTCAAGGGCGACGCCGTCGGACCCACGCTTTACTATGGCGCCGGCGCCGGTGCCGATCCCACCGCCTCCGCCGTGGTGGCGGATGTGGTCGACGTGGTGCGGGTGCTGACCGCCGACCCTGAGAACCGGGTGCCCCATCTGGCCTTCCAGCCCGATCAGCTCGCCGATATCCCGATCCTGCCCATGGCCGACATCGAGACCGCTTACTACCTGCGCCTGGAGGCCAGCGACAAGCCCGGCGTGCTGGCCGACGTCACCCGCATCCTGGCCGATCTGGATATCAGCATCGAGGCGCTGTTGCAGAAAGAGCCGGCCGAAGGGGCCGCCACCGTGCCGGTCATCATCCTCACCCACCGAATCAATGAGGGCAGGATGAATGATGCCATCAGTCGCATCGAGGCACTGGAGACCCTCCAGGGTAAGGTGACGCGCATTCGACTGGAGGCCTTGGATGCCTAACCAGACCTAACTATGAGGTTCCCCCCTTGTAAAGGGGCACCCGCGGGGCATAAAGGACAGGGGGGATTTAAGGCCGAGGCCACTATTTGCGTCGGCGGAATGAAATCCCCCTTGCCCCTTTACAAGGGGGGACTTGATCTGCCGGATTGTTTAGGAATCGTTTATAATCGCCAGCCCGGTAAAGAATTTTTGTTAAAGTTAAAGTTGTTTCTTAAGGAGCCACAGCCATGCCTTTCCGTCCCCGCTACACCGGACTGATCGAAAAATACCGCGACCGCCTGCCGGTGCACGACGACACCCGTATCATCAGTCTGGGCGAGGGAAACACACCGCTGATCCGCCTCAGCAACATCCCGCGTGAGCTGGGCAAGGACGTGGACATCTACGTCAAGTACGAGGGGCTCAACCCCACCGGCTCCTTCAAGGACCGCGGCATGACCATGGCGGTAACCAAGGCGGTGGAAGAGGGCAGCAAGGCCATCATCTGTGCCTCGACGGGCAATACCTCGGCCGCTGCCGCGGCCTACGCCGCGCGCGCCGGCATCACCGCCTTCGTCTTGATCCCGGAAGGCAAGATCGCCCTGGGCAAGCTCTCCCAGGCCATGATGCACGGCGCGGTGGTGATCCAGATCAAGGGCAACTTCGATGCCGGCATGCAGCTAGTGAAAGAGGTGGCCCGGGAGACGCCGGTGACCATCGTCAACTCCATCAATCCCTATCGTCTGCAGGGCCATAAGACCGCCGCCTTCGAGATCGTCGAAGAGCTGGAATGCGCCCCCGACTTCCACTGTCTGCCGGTGGGCAACGCCGGCAACATCAGCGCCCACTGGATGGGCTATACGGAATACCGAGAGCACGGCATCGTCAACAACGTCCCGCGCATGGTGGGCTACCAGGCCAGCGGCGCGGCCCCCTTCATGCGCGGCGAGATGGTCGACGACCCGGAGACCGTCGCCACCGCCATCCGTATCGGCCATCCGCAAAGCTGGGACCTGGCCTGGAAGCTGAAGGAAGAGTCCAACGGCTGGTTCGACGAGTGCACGGATGATGAGATCCTGGCGGCCCAGAAACTGCTGGCGCAAAAAGAGGGTGTGTTCTGCGAGCCCGCCTCCGCCACCTCGCTGGCCGGTGCCATGCGCGATGTCAAAGACGGTAAGATCCCGGAAGGCAGTAAGATTGTCTGTACCCTTACCGGCCACGGTCTGAAGGATCCGGATACTGCCATCCAACAGAGTAAGGGGCCGATGGTCACCGTTGATGCCACTATGGATGCGGTGAAGCAAGCTATCCTGGATAATATGGCAGATTAAGCAATCTTATGAGTCGGAATGGGGAAGGCGGCCTGTGGCCGGCCGCCTTTTTTGTTACGGCGCGCGCTTGAATATAGGCAGTTCGTGCAAATTGACGCTGCTGATCGGATCCTGATGGATCACCACGTCGGCGCTGGGCATGGCCTGTTTTATTTTTTCTTCCACTTCATCGGCGATGGCGTGCGCCTCGATCAAAGGCAGGTAGTCGTCCAGTTCAAGGTGCATCTGGATAAACTCGGTGCGGCCGGAGAGGCGGGTACGCAAATCATGCATACCCTGAACCTTGGGGTGGTCCTTGATGATCTGGATAATCAGCTCCCGTTTGTCCTGGGGCAGTTCGTGGTCGAGCAGGTCATGAAAAGCCTCAGTGCCGATCCCCCAGGAGCTGTAGAGGATGTAGGCGGCGATGACCAGGGCGAAGATGGGGTCGATCCCGAGCCAGCCGATCTCGGACAGCAGCAAGGCGGCGATGATGGCGACGTTGGTGAGCAGGTCGGTCTTGTAGTGCAGCGCGTCGGCGCGGATGGCGGTGGAACGGGTGCGTTTGATGACATAGTGCTGGATCGCCATCAGGATGGCGGTGGCGACGATGGCGAAGATCATGACGCCCAGGCCGATGCCCACCGCTTCCAGCGGTTTGGGGTGGAGCAGGCGGTCCACCGCCTCCAGGATCAGAAACAGCCCCGAGCCGGCGATGAAGGTAGCCTGGGCCAGTCCGGCGATGGATTCGGCCTTGCCATGGCCGTAGCGGTGCTCCCGGTCGGGTGGGGCCAGGGCGTAGTGCACCGCCAGCAGATTGATCAGCGAGGCGCCAGCGTCCATGAGCGAATCCACCAGCGAGGCCAGCACGCTCACCGAGTTGGTGAGCAGATAGGCGCCCAGCTTGGCGGCGATCAGTATGGCGGCGGTGGCGACGGAGGCGTAGGTCGCCAGTTTTAATAGCTGATTGCTCTCGGCTTTGCTGATGGTTTCGGACATGGGGTGGATCTTTTCGTTTTGAACTGCTGAGGGGCGAAAATCAGGACTCATTATAAGTCACTCAGGCGGGATTCTCGAATTTGGTTCGTCTTCATTGCGTTGTTTCGCTTAACAAGGCGGCCTGCACGCAACGCAGCACGCCATAATCCACCTCACCTTCCAGCGCCTCAAACACCGACTTCAGTTTGCCGTCCTCATTCTGCTCGAAGGCAAAGCGGATCGCTTTGAAGGTCTGATCGTCCAGTTCGACGGCGTCCTGCAGCTCGATCCCGCCCTCTTCGATGGCCTTGGCCAGATGGGTGTAGACGCTGGTGAGGGTGAGGTCGCGCTGTTGGGCGATGGCCGGCGGCGCCATGCCCTGGCTGAGTAGCTGCAGGGTCTGGTCTACCGTGTCGGTGACGGCCGCGGGCTGGTTGTGCTCCAGAATGACATCGAGAAAGGCGTCGCCATAGGCGTCCAGCTTGCGTTCGCCGATGCCGGAGATACGTCCCAGCTGTTCCAGTGTTTGTGGCTGGCGCTCCACCATCTCGGCGAGGGTGGCGTCGTGGAAGATGACGTAGGCGGGCACGCCCTGTTCCTCGGCCAGTTCGCGGCGGCGGTTGCGCAGGGCGTCCCAGAGGCGTTGATCGGCCGCTTTGCCGAACTGGGCGCTGCGGCGTTTGCGCTCGGCCTTGGCGGGCTTGTGCAGTTTGCGCAGCATCAGCCGGGTCTCGCCGCGCAGCACCGGCCGCGCCGCCTCGGTCAGGCGCAGGCCGCCATAGCCTTCGATATCCACGCTCAGCAGGCCGCGCGAGATCAGCTGCCGGAACAGGCTGCGCCATTCACTGGTGGTGTGCTCCTTGCCGATGCCGTAAGTGCTGAGCGTGTCGTGGCCGAACTGTTGGATGCGTTCGTGTTCGCTGCCGCGCAGCACGTCGATGAGATAGCTGACACCGAAGCGCTGGCCGCTGCGGTGCACGCAGGAGAGCGCCTTCTGCGCCGCCACCGTGGCGTCCCAGGTCTCGGGCGGGGTGAGGCAGTTGTCGCAGTTGCCGCAGGGTTGGTCCAAGGTGTCGTCGAAGTAGTGCAGCAGCGCTTGGCGGCGGCAGCTGGTCAGCTCGCACAGGCCAAGCATGGCGTCGAGCTTGTGGCGCTCGACGCGCTTGTGCTGCTCGTCGGCCTCCGAGCCCGCCTGCATCTGGCGCAGGGTGATGACGTCCTGCAGGCCGTAGGCCATCAAGGCGTCGGCGGGCAGGCCGTCGCGTCCGGCGCGACCGGTCTCCTGGTAATAGGCCTCGATGCTCTTGGGCAGGTTGAGATGGGCGACGAAGCGCACGTCCGGCTTGTCGATGCCCATGCCGAAGGCGATGGTGGCGACGATGATGACGCCGTCCTCGCGCAGGAAACGCTCCTGGTGCGCCTGACGCTCGGCCTGTGACATGCCGGCATGATAGGGCAGGGCGTTAAGGCCCTTGCTCGACAGCCAGGCGGCGATCTCGTCCACCCGCTTGCGCGACAGGCAGTAGACAATGCCCGCTTCATTCTCGTGCTCGTTGCGGATAAAGCGCAGCAGCAGATCGCGGGCGTTGCCCTGATTCTCACTAATGCGGTAGCGGATGTTGGGGCGGTCGAAGCCGCTGTTGAATATCTGCGCCCCGTGCAGCGCCAGCCGCTCAACGATTTCGCGCCGGGTGGGGGCATCGGCGGTGGCGGTCAGGGCGATGCGCGGCACCTCGGGGAAGCGCTCGTGCAGCATGGAGAGCTGGATGTACTCGGGCCGGAAATCATGCCCCCACTGGGAGACGCAGTGGGCCTCGTCGATGGCGAACAGGGCCAGCCTGAGCCGCCCCAGCAGCTCCAGCATGCGGCCGTTGAACAGACGCTCCGGCGCCACGTAGAGCAGGTCCAGCTAGCCGCGATGGAGCTGCTCTTCCACCTAGGCGGCCTCGGCCGGATTCAGGCTGGAGTTGAGATAGGCCGCCCTGACGCCGTATTGGCGCAGTGCCGCCACCTGGTCCTGCATCAGGGCGATCAGCGGCGAGACCACCACGGCGACGCCGTCGCGCAGCAGGGCGGGAATCTGGTAACAGAGCGATTTGCCGCCGCCGGTGGGCATCAGCACCAGGGCGTCGCCGCCGTTGATCACCTGGTCGATGATGGCCGCCTGCTCGTCGCGGAACTCATCGTAACCGAAGACGGATTGCAGGATGTGCAGGGCGGGAGAGATATCCGGAATGGTCGCAGTCATGCCGGGCATTATACCGGTTCAGCGCCAAAGAATCGTGGTGCCTGGGGTGGCGATTGGCTACCATCAGGTCATGGCTAAGCACAACAGATGGATGATTCTAAGCGTGAGCCTCGCACTGGCGGCCTGTGGCGGCAATCACAAGCCCGGCGTAGAGGCGACCGAGAGAGTCGCCTGGCAGGCGGAGTTTTACGAGGAAGAGGCCGCCGGATGGCGTGGGGCCGGTAACGAGGGCATGGCACGATATTTCGAACAGCGGGCCGCGCGTACGCGCGCCCAGCCCGATGATGCGGAGGATAATTTCTTCGATTTCCTGTTCGATATTTTCTTCGAGTAAGGCCTCTCAATGCAGCTTCCAGAATTTCTCCATGGTCAGATAGGTAAACGAGGCGCTCCAGGTAATCATCATCAGGCCCACCAGGGATTCCATGGCGGTGAGCAGGCGCAGCCCCTCCATGGGCGCGAAATCGCCGATGCCCAGGGTGGTGTAGGTGGTCATGGAGTAATAGAAATAATCATAAAAGCCGGCCAGCGGCAGGCCGCTGATCTGGCCGGCGCCGAGGATCTCGGCCAGGGCCAGATAGCTGACGGCGTACAGCGTGACTTCGACCAGGTGGGCCAAGAAGGCCGCGCTAATCACCACCAGGATGCGTTGCCGCGGCGACATGTGTAATTGGGACAGCGACAAAGAGGTCAGGCGCAGGGTCTCATAGTGGATCAGCACCACCACGATGGCCAGCGTGACGGCCAGGCTGAATTCCAGCAATGTATTCACCGCGCTCCTTTGATCTTTGTCTGTGGTCCTAAGCGTAACAAGTGTTCACGGTGATAAATAGCTCTGCAGCCGCTTGCGCCAGCCTGGCAGCCAGTGCGATTCGTCACGGGGTGCATTGTGTACTCGGCGGGTGAGAACGAAGTCCGCAGCGCGGACAAATTCCTGCAGCGCCGGTTTATCGTTGCGTATCTGTTCCAGTACCTGCAATAGTCCCCAGCCCTGGCCTTCGTAGCGTTCCCTCGTTGATGTGCCTTCACCCTTGAAGTTGACGTAGTCAATCAGGACGTAGAGGCCGTTATCCTGCCGGGCGATGCGGTAAAATTGCTGTTGCACGTGCTCGCGTCGTTTCGCGCTGGGCAGGGCGGCCAGCATCTCCGGCAGGGCCGCCTCCATGCGCTCGACGATGAAGGCGACCTGTTGCGCAATGGTCCGTTCCAAGAGTTGCCGCAGCTCGCGCATCTCGGCGCTGTCGATGGCGGCATAAAATGCGTCACGGCTGCGCCAGGGTGCAGCGCTGGTTTGCGCCAGCCAAGGCGGCAGGGTGGTGGTCCGTTTGAGGTGTTGCAGAAGTTGCGGAAAGCTTTCCGTGAAGGGGCCGTCGACCCCGGCGGGGTACCAGATGAAATGGCCGATGCCGAAGGAAGGGAACGCCTCGCCCCGGTTCCAGACGGTCAGGTTTTCCACCCTGCCGGCCCCTTCGTTGTGCCAGATCCTTTCGCCGATGGCACGTGCCTGCGCCGCCGTCAGTTGCAGATCCGTCTGGGCCTGCAGTGCAGTTATTGGCGAGGCAAACAGCAATATCAAAAACAATAGGGCAAGGCTTCTCAACATCTAACCCCCCAGCAGTTGTATGACTTCATCGGCATCCGCCGCCCGGCAGACCCGTTTGGCAAGTACTGTGGCCCGGGCGATATCGGTTTGTTTAATGGTCTCGCCCAGACAGGGGATCAGCAGCGGATCGACGCAGAAAATGCGAAAGCCCAGGCCGAGCAATACCGGTAATACACCCGGTATGGCAGCGAGTTGGCCATTGACTTGGATTTCATGGCGCTGTCGCCCGGAGCGTTGCGCCACACCTTGCAGTTGTTGGTAGATGGTCGGTTGATACGGATCGATCTCATCGAATTCCCGGTCACAGCCGAGCAGATCGGCGATAATGTCATTGGTGCCCAGGGCGATAAAATCGGCCTCCGCGAAAAAGCGGTCGATCTGATCGACGGCATGGGTTGTTTCCAGCATGGCGCCGATGGCAACCATATCCGAAAGACGGGTTCTGATCTTATCGCGCACCTCGATGAATTCCTCGACGGTGTCAATGAAGGGCAGCAACAGGCGCAGGTCGTAGTACTCCGAACAGCGATTAATGCCTTTGAGTATATGTTTGAGCAGGGTTTGAAATGGTTCCCGCTCATAGATTCGTGTACCACGGGTTTCGAGGTTGTCGAATGATGGCGGCAGCGATTTGCACCAGTCCGGCAGTTTTGCGGCAGTGAAATCGGGCAGGCGGGCGATCAGCGGCAGGGGTTCGGCTTCGCTGCAGCAGGCACCCAGTTCGTTGGCGAAAAAGTCCGCCCCGGGCGGAACGCGGCTGTTGGCACCCAGATACTCCATGCGCAGCAGGCCGATGGCGCTGGCGCCGCAGCTCAGGGAGCGTATTACCCCGGCGCGATTGGCGACGCTGGCGCGCAACAGCACCTTCTCACCGTCTTGGGTGGTCGGCGGCGAGAACAGCGCCGGTGGTTGGATCTCGATGGCCGGATATTGCGCCAACAGCGCCGGGTCGAACAACAGGCCGCGTTGACCGTCCAGCACCAGTTCCCGGTCCGATGGGATCTGTTCGGCCTGGTTGCGGCTGACGATGATGGTGGGAATGGCATATCCCTGTGCGCGAATCATGGCATGGGAGAACGGCCTGCCGCCAACCACTACCAGGGCGCTGCAGGGGCCGTCGAAGCCGGCCAGCCCCCGCTGTTCGATGACCACGATACCGTCGCGGGTGGCGGACTCCCTGCCGATGCGGACAGGCCCTTTCACGCGGCCGGGCAGATAGGGCTGAGCTTGCAGGAAGAACTGGCTCATGATGTCGTTTTTTTGTATTGATCCCGGTTATTCTAACCTAAAGCGAAGCTTACCGCGTGACTATGTGGATGTTAGAATTTACGGCCTGATGCTTGAACGGTAAATGAAAGGGAGACGATCGTGAAACAGGGAGTCGCTGCATTACCTTTATTTGTTCTGCTTGCCGCCGGCTGCAGCCAGACCAACGATTACGTGCCGCGCGCCGGCGCCAGCGGAGAGGATATCTTCAGGGATGCCTGTTTCGAATGCCATAAGCCGAAAGAGGGCGGCCACTATTTTGAGCTGGGTCCTGACATGGCCGGCACCGATGCCATTGCTAAAAAGATTACGGGAGGCGGTTTAGTGATGCCCGCTTTTCCAAAAATCCCCGGTGAGGAGCTGCAGCGCCTGAGCGAATACGTCCTGGCGCAGAGCAAGGCGGAATAGATATCAGTGCCTGGTGTCGCGCCTGCTCTATGGCTGTCCAATTATTGATCCTGCGTGGTGTGCCTGACGGTGAGGCGGATGAGATCCGCGCCTTGTTGAGCGAACACCACATTGATTATTACGAGACCCCGGCGGGCAGCTGGGGCATGTCCATGCCCGCCCTGTGGCTGAACGACAAGACGCAGCTGGAACGAGCCCGGGGTCTGTTGGCCGAGTATCAGCGGCAGCGCCAGTCGGTTGCCCGGCGTGAGTACGAGGAACTGAAGGCGCAGGGTAGACAGCGCACCCTCATCGCCATGTTCCGTGAACAGCCGTTGCGTTATCTGTTCTATCTGGCGTTGATCTGCGTGATCATCTATTTTTCCATTTCCCCTTTTCTCAAATTCGGCCAATAAGCATTAGAGATTTCTCTTCCCTTGTCCGATATTTGCTAGGGCGTTCACAGCTTGCCCAACATCCCGGTTCGGGGCCGCCGGGCAAGTTGAGTTCGGATTGCTAAATGGGCGGCATATTCCACCTGGAAACGATTGAGGCGACAATGTTCGAAGCCATTGAACTGGGGCAATCACTCGCCAAGAGCGAATTCAAACGGACGGAAAAAGAATTCCGCACGGAACTACTGCAATTGCAGCACGAGTTGGCGGAGAACAATATCGCCACACTCGTCATCATCGCCGGCGTCGAGGGGGCGGGCAAGGGTGAGGTGGTCAACTGCCTCAACAAATGGTTCGACAGCCGCGGCATGGCCACCCACGCCTTCTGGGATGAAACGGAAGAGGAGCGGGCACGGCCCGAGTACTGGCGTTACTGGATGAGCCTGCCGGCGCGCGCTTCCATCGGCGTCATGTTCGGCGGCTGGTACTGGGACCCGATCTATCGTCACAGCCGCGGCCAAATGGACGATGCCGAACTGGATGAGGCGGGTCATCGCATCAAGGAGATGGAAAACATGCTGCACCAGGACGGCATGCTGATCATCAAGCTGTGGTTCCATCTTTCCAAAAAATCTTTTCAGAAACGTCTCAAACAACGCAGCGAGGCCGCCAGGCATGTGCACAGTAAAAAGGGCGATGAGGATGGCGGCGCCGATTATGGGGCGTTTCTGCTCGCCGCCGAGCGGGTGATCCGCCGTACCGACACCAGCGCCTGTCCCTGGAATCTGATCGAGGAGGAGAATCGCTGGTTTCGCGACATGAGCGTGGCCCAGGCGATCAGAAGCCGGATTAAACAACGGTTGCGTGAACAGCGTGTCTCGGATCGTC
>JASBUE010000234.1 GCA_030148045.1 Candidatus Tenderia sp. | reverse complement strand
AACGATCTGTTTCCCAAGGATTTCGTCTCTTTCTTCAATGGCCGCGACGTGGAATACCTGAAGGCGCCCTCGGACGCGGTGCGTGTCTCGCTGTTCGGCGATGCGGCCAATCTGGAACTGGTGTACACGCCGCGCTTCTATCCCGACCGTTTCGTCAGCGGTGAGCGCCTGTCCTATTACAACCCGGCGCTGGGCCGCGTCGCCGGCGACGACGCGGTCATTTCACCGAGCGTGCCCGATGAGTGGTTCACGGACGATGAGCTCGCGGCACGCCTGTATCGCAACGTGGGCGCCTGGGAGCTGGCCGCCTACACCTACCGCGGTTTCTGGAAGAGTCCCCGGGGCCTGGGTCCGGCGGGCGGTTTCGTCTTCCCTGAACTGTCCGTCCACGGCGCGAGCCTGCGCGGGCCGGCGGCCGGCGGCATCGTGAGTGCCGAGATCGCCTATTACGACAGCCGCGAGGATCGCGCCGGCACCGACCCGCGCGTGCCCAACAGCGAGTGGCGCACACTGATCGGCTTCGAGCGGGAAATGCTGCCCGAGTTCACCGTGGGGGCGCAGTATTACACCGAGACCAGCGACGATTTCGAGGCGCTGCGCGCCGCCCTGCCGCCGGGCGCCGATGCCGGCGCGCGCATCCGCCACACGCTG
This sequence comes from Candidatus Tenderia sp., assembly GCA_030148045.1. Taxonomy (GTDB): domain Bacteria; phylum Pseudomonadota; class Gammaproteobacteria; order Tenderiales; family Tenderiaceae; genus Tenderia. Next base: position 3,651 of record JASBUE010000234.1, on the reverse strand, counting down.
ACCATGCGCCTCACCAAACTGGCCATGAATCAGCGGCTGACGCTGAGCGCCTTCAATTTCTGGAGTCCGAACGTCGATGATGGCCACCTGCGCCTCAAGGCCGGCTACAAGCTCACCGATGCCTGGCGGGTGGAGGGGGGCGCCAATGTCTTCTACGGCGCGGATAATGACAGCTTCTTTGGCCAGTTCCAGGACAACAGCAACATATTCTTCGCCGTGCGTCGCGGCTTTTGAGGCCACAAACCCAAATAGCAGATAGCCGCTAAGTGAAGGAGGTACTTCGATCCGACCGGTTGAGTTGCACTTGCGAGTTGAATTTGCCTCTGCCTTTTCAGATTTTAACGCGGAGCCATGCGCGGCAAGCTCTCGCGAAATACCGGAGCTGTGTCCGGATACGGCAGCCCTTACAGATTGATCTCCAGTCTTACACCAATAACCAGCGCGTTCTGTAAAGTCGGCACCGCCCCGGGATTGATGACATATTGTACATCCGGTTGGAAGACCAGCCATGGTGCCAGCCGGGCGCGATAGGTAAGTTCTATGGTGGTTTCGGTATCATCTAAGGCTTGCGTGCTCACCGATTTTGTGTAGTCGCTGTTACGTGCTACAGCCAGCGCCAACCCGATTTCATCTTTGTCACGCCCCGCTACTAGGCCCGTGTAAATCAGACCGGCACCGCCGTAAAAACTGAAGCGGCTGGCGTCGTTATTCGCATAGCCCAGGCGCAGAAATGCCGCCAGTCCCTGCGCTTCGTCGTGTGGCTCTTGATAGGCATTCCAGTCCAGCAAACCATAGATGCCGTTGTCCCTGGCGGAAGTCGCCGGCGGCTGTCCATTCGCTCTACGCAACTTCTCGAAGTCGGATGTATACCCCCAAACCCCCAATGCCAGCTTCGTTTTATAACTTGCCGGAACTTCTCTGCCGATATATTGGCGGCGTGCGGGTGTGCTAAAGCCCTTGGCGCCAACACTGTCTCCGTTACCCTCAAGCAAATACCAGCCAATCTCGGCGGCCAGAAAGGCGCCTTCTTCATCGCGAATGATAAGGGCGTTGTCATTGCGATCGTCCGGATCCCCGGGGACGCCATCGGAAACCACGGCCTGGAAATACAGGGAAGGCGTGAGTAGCGTCTTCAGCCGTACGCTCAAGGCCGTAAAGGGGTAGATTGAGGGGCCGGCCAGGCCGGAGGCCGCGAATTCCGCGCCTATCCCGTGCGAACTGTTGATGAACAGCCCCGCCGACTGTATTACGTCAAATTCCGAATTGATGTCATATAATCCGGCCAAGACAGTCAGCCGATTGGAGAGGAGGTTCTGCTGTACCCACGCCTCATATAATTTAAAGCCTCTCGGAGCCTCAATATTGTTCACTCCCTGGATGTCACCAACATGGGCGCTGACGGAGCCCCCGTTGTTATACAGGCCGCGAATGAGCACGTTGCCCCCAGACCAGTCGGCGAGTTCGGCCATGTCCAGAAGCAGCTTCAGATCGAGAGCGTCCAGATATGCCGTGTCTTCATCGAGGCCTCCGTCCAGGTTGGCAAATACATCGCCGATATAGCTGCCTTCCACATGAATTCCGCGATCAGCCCATTCCGAGCGTAGTCCGCCCCAGTCACCTGTCAGGCTGTTTCTCTGCCAGATTCCGGGGGTCGCTTGTTGCGATTGCGGCCATGCGTGACTGTCGATAAGCAGAAACAGAATTCCGGCCATTGTAGGAAACTTTCGGTGTATCGTAATTTTTATTTTTCGTCTCCCCGGTGGAATTTGGAGTTACTAATTCGAACGCAAGTTGCCCGACATCCCTGTGCGGGACACGCTATAAATATATCACTGCTGTCACCATGGAACGTGGCGGAATCCGGGCTACGAGAGTTCTTCCAATACCTTCCCCACCGCCTCAATCCGTTCTTCCGGCATCTCGGTGGGCATAATAAATCTCAATTTATCCTGTCCATCCAGCTTGTAGGTCTGGCTCTGCTGTTGAATGAGATCGATGATCCGCATCGGGTCGATGTCGGGCTTTTCGCTGAATATCAGCCGCCCGCCCTGGGGGCCGGCTTCGATCTTTTTGATGCCCAGCGGTTCGGCCTTGAGCTTGAGTTCGGTGACGCGGATGAGGTTTTTGGTCTGTTCGGGCAGCAGGCCGAAGCGGTCGATCATCTCCACTTGCAGTTCGCGCAGTTCTTCTTCATTGGCGGCATTGGCGATGCGTTTGTACATCACCAGGCGGGTGTGGACATCCGGTAAATAATCCTCGGGGATGAGGGCGGGGATGCGCAGGTCGATCTCGGCGTGTTGGTCCAGGGGTTGGTCGAGGTTGGGGACTTGGCCGGATTTCAAGGCCTTGACGGCGCGGTCGAGTAGTTCGGAGTACATGCTGAAACCCACTTCTTGAATTTGCCCGCTCTGTTCCTCGCCCAGTAGTTCGCCGGCGCCGCGGATCTCCAGGTCGTGACTGGCGAGGGTAAATCCCGCACCCAGCCCTTCCAGGGATTCGATGGCCTCCATGCGTTTGACGGCATCGGCGGTCATGCTGCGTTTGGGCGGCACGATCAGATAGGCGTAGGCCTGGTGATAGCTACGCCCGACGCGGCCGCGCAGCTGGTAGAGCTGGGCCAGGCCCAGTTTGTCGGCGCGGTTCATGATGATGGTGTTGGCGGTGGGCACGTCGATGCCGGTTTCGATGATGGTGGTGCAGACCAGGATGTTGTGGCGCTGGTGATAGAAGTCTAGCATCACCTGTTCTAGTTCGCGCTCGGGCATCTGGCCGTGGGCGACGCTGACGCGCGCATCGGGGATCAACGCCTCCAGCTCGCGCGCCTGCTTTTCGATGGTCTCCACCTCGTTGTGCAGAAAATAGACCTGGCCGCCGCGCTTGATCTCGCGCAGGCAGGCCTCGCGCACCAGGGGCTTGTCCCACTGGCGGATGAAGGTCTTGATGGCCAGCCGCTTGGAGGGCGGGGTGGCGATGATGGAGAGGTCGCGCAGGTCCGCCAGGGCCATGTTCAGCGTGCGTGGAATGGGCGTGGCGGTGAGGGTGAGCACGTCCACCTCGGCGCGCAGGGATTTGAGCCGCTCTTTCTGGCGTACGCCGAAGCGGTGTTCCTCGTCCAGGATGACCAGCCCCAGTTCGGTGAACTTGACCCCGGCCTGCAACAGTTTATGGGTGCCGATGATGATGTCCACCCTGCCCTCGGCCATGTCCTTCAATATCGCGTTTTGATCCTTTTTGGAGCGAAAGCGCGACAGCACCTCGATGTGCACCGGCCAGTCGGCGAAGCGGTCGCGGAAATTTTGATAGTGCTGTTGCGCCAGCAGGGTGGTGGGCACCAGCACGGCCACCTGCTTGCCGCCCTGCACGGCGAGGAAGGCGGCGCGCATGGCCACTTCGGTCTTGCCGAAGCCCACATCGCCGCACACCAGCCGGTCCATGGGCTGGGCCGAGACCATGTCCTTGACCACGTTGTGGATGGCCTCTTCCTGATCCGGGGTCTCCTCGAAGGGAAAAGCCGTCGCGAAGGCGCGGTACTGGTCGTCCGGTTCGGGATAGACGTAGCCCTGGCGCGCGGCTATGTAATCCGACCAGTTGTAGATGTTGAGCACCTTCTCTTCTTGCGCCGCCACGGCAGTGACACCCAGGCACAACCCC
>JASBUE010000229.1 GCA_030148045.1 Candidatus Tenderia sp. | reverse complement strand
GATCTGCACGATTTCATGCACTGGCAGGGGCCGATTCTCACCGATTCGGGGGGCTTCCAGGTCTTCAGCCTGGGGGAGATGAGAACGATCACCGAGGCGGGCGTCACCTTCCGCTCGCCGGTCAACGGCGACAAGGTGTTTCTGGACCCGGAGCGCTCCATGCAGGTGCAGCGCGAGCTGGGCTCGGACATCGTCATGATCTTCGACGAATGCACCCCCTATCCGGCTACCGAGCAGCAGGCGCGCGATTCCATGGGGCTGTCGCTGCGCTGGGCCAAGCGCAGCCGCGCGGCCCACGGCGACAATCCCGCCGCCTTGTTCGGCATCATCCAGGGCGGCATGTATCCCGAGCTACGCCGTGACTCCCTCGACGGTCTCACCGAGATCGGTTTCGACGGCTATGCCATCGGCGGCCTGTCGGTGGGTGAAACCGAGGCGGAACGCATCATGATCCTGGATCACCTGCAGCCCCGGCTGCCGCTGGACAAGCCGCGCTACTTGATGGGTGTGGGCCGGCCCGAGGATATTGTCGAGGCGGTGCGCCGCGGCGTGGATATGTTCGACTGCGTCATGCCCACGCGCAACGCCCGCAACGGCCACCTGTTCACTCACCAGGGTGAAATCCGTATCCGCAATGCCAAATACGAACGCGACACCCGGCCGCTGGACGAGGCCTGTGGCTGTTACACGTGCCGCAATTACAGCCGCGCCTATTTGCGCCATTTGGATAAGTGCCGCGAGATCCTCGGCGCGCGCCTCAATACCATCCACAATCTTTATTACTACCAGGAATTGATGCGCGGCCTGCGGGCCGCCATCGAGGCGGGCGCGCTGGAGGACTTCGTGACCCGGTTTTATGCCAAACGGCTGGCGGGTATGTCATAATGTGCGCCTTTATTTGCCACGCCCCGGGGCGGAAAGAATTCTGTAACCAATCACTTGGAGAATGACAATGAGCTTTTTTATCTCTGACGCCATGGCCCAGCAGGCCCCCGCCGCAGGCGGTGGTGAGCCCGGCATGATCAATTTTGTCTTCCTGATCGTGCTGTTCCTGATCTTCTACTTTCTGCTGTTGCGGCCGCAGATCAAGCGCGCCAAGGAGCACAAGAAGATGACCCAGGCGCTGGCCAAGAACGACGAAGTGGTCACCAGCGGCGGTATCGCCGGCAAGATCGTCAAAGTGGATGAGAGTTTCATTACCGTGCAGATCGCCGCAGGCGTCGAGGTGCAGGTGCAGAAGAACGCCGTCAGCTCGCTGTTGCCCAAGGGAACCGTAAAAGTCTAATCAACAAAACCGCAAGTTCGGGGCAATACCAATATGATTAATCAGTACCCGTGGTGGAAAAACCTGCTGATCGTCGTCGTGATCGCGGTCGGTGTACTCTATGCCTTGCCCAATCTGTATGGCGAGGATCCTGCCCTGCAGATATCCTCCAAGCGTGACGCCGATGTCACCGATATCACCCTCGCCGACGTGCGCAATGGACTGCAACGGGCCGGCATCGATCCAGTCTCCATCGACCTGGAACCCCAGGGGCTGGTGGTGCGTTTTGCCAATACGGAAGACCAGCTCGAGGCGCGTGACCGGCTTGCCCTTGCCTTGGCGGAGGATTACACCATCGCCCTGAACCTGGCCCCGGCCACGCCCGACTGGCTGCGCAGTTTCAATGCCCTGCCCATGTATCTGGGGCTGGACCTGCGCGGCGGGGTACACTTCCTGATGGAGGTGGATACCGATGCCGCGGTGGCGATGGCGGAAGAACGCTATGTGGATGACTTCCGCGCCCTGCTGCGCGAAAACCGGGTACGCTACCTGACTGTCAGCCGCGCCTCCGGGGGCGGAGTGGATATCAAGTTCCGCAGCGCCGAGGAGCAGCAGCAAGGCCTCGGCCTGATCCACAAGGAGTTCCGCAACCTGGAGCTGGGGGATGAACAACGCGGCGATGCCTTCTATATCAATGCCCGCCTCTCCGAAGACGAGATGCGCGAGACGCGCAAGTTCGCCGTGCAGCAGAACGTCACCACTCTGCGCAATCGTGTCAACGAACTTGGGGTGGCCGAGCCGCTGATCCAGCGCCAGGGTGAAAACCGCATCGTGGTCCAGCTGCCCGGCGTGCAGGACACCGCCCGGGCCAAGGAGATCCTCGGCGCCACGGCGACGCTGGAGTTCCGCCTCACCGACGAAGGCGCTAATGTCCAGGACGCCCTGGCCGGGCGGGTGCCGGCCGGCTCGCGGCTCTACAAGGAGCGCAACGGCAATCCGGTATTGCTGAAGAAGAGCATTATCATTACCGGCGACTCGATTACCGATGCCGCCTCCGGTATCGATCAGCGTGACGGCAGCCCGGCGGTATTCATCACCCTGGACGGCAAGGGCGCCAAGAAGATGCACAACGTCACCAAGGAGAACGTCGGCAAGACCATGGCGGTGGTGTTCATCGAGCAGAAGACCGACACCCGTCGGGTGGGTGACGAGGTGGTCAAGACCAAGCGCAAGGTGGAGGAGGTGATCAGCCTGGCGACCATCCGCGAGCCGCTCAGCAAGCGCTTCCAGATCACCGGCCTGGATAACACCGACGAGGCCCGCAACCTGGCCCTGTTGCTGCGTGCCGGCGCCCTATCCGCGCCTGTGGAGATTATCGAGGAGCGCACCGTTGGCCCCAGCCTGGGGCAGGACAACATCGATATGGGCTTCAAGTCGGTGGTGATCGGCTTCGTGCTGGTGCTTATCTTTATGGCCGTGTATTACAAGGTGTTCGGTCTGGTGGCCAACCTGGCGCTGACCCTCAACCTGGTGCTGATCATCGCCGTGCTCTCCATGCTGCAGGCCACCCTGACCCTGCCCGGTATCGCCGGCATCGTGCTCACCGTGGGGATGGCGGTGGACGCCAATGTGCTGATCTTCCAGCGTATTCGCGAGGAACTGCAGAACGGCAACTCGCCCCAGGCCAGTATCCACGCCGGTTATGGCAAGGCGGTATCGACCATTGCCGATGCCAATATCACCACTCTGATTGCTGCGGTGGTGTTGTTCGGGCTGGGTACCGGTCCGATTAAGGGCTTCGCCGTGACTCTCTCCATCGGCATTATTACCTCCATGTTCACCGCCATCATGGTGTCCCGCGCCGTGGTCAATCTGATCTATGGCGGTAAGCGGGTGGCCAGGCTCTCCATATGAGGTTGGCAGGAAACTCGAATCTAGGAAACAAACGATGAATAAGCTGGCTGCAAAAAACACCATTGATTTCATGAGCCGGCGCAATCTGGCGCTGACCATCTCCGCCATCCTGATGCTGGCGTCGATCGGCTCGCTGGCGCTGCGCGGCCTCAATCTGGGTATCGACTTTACCGGTGGCACATTGGTCGAAGTGGGCTACCCCGAGACCGTCGATCTGACCGAGGTGCGCGCGGCGCTGGAGGCGGGCGGCTTCGAGGGGGCGGTGGTGCAGCATTTCGGCACCTCCCGGGACGTGCTGATCCGTCTCTCGCCCAGGGCCACTGAGGGCTCGGCCAACATCAGCAGCCGCATCCTCAATACCCTGCAAAGCAGCGGCCAGCAAGTGGACCTGCGGCGGGTCGAGTTTGTCGGGCCGCAGATCGGCGACGAGCTGGCTGAGGACGGCGGCCTGGCCATGTTGGCGGCCCTGTTCGGTATTCTGATCTATGTCTATTTCCGTTTTGAGATTCGTTTTTCGCTGGGAGCGGTTATCGCCCTGGTGCATGACGTGGTGATTACCATGGGGATATTCTCCCTGTTTCAGTTCGAGTTCGATCTCTCGGTGCTGGCGGCGGTGCTGGCGGTGATCGGTTATTCGCTCAACGATACCATCGTGGTCTATGACCGTGTCCGCGAAAACTTCCGCAAGATGCGCAAGGGAACACCCTTGGACGTGGTGAACAGCTCCATCACCCAGACCCTGTCACGCACCCTGGTGACCTCGTTGACCACCTTGCTGGTGTTGATCGCATTGTTTGTTTTTGGTGGCGAGATCATTCATGGTTTTTCCCAGGCCTTGATTATCGGCGTGGTGGTGGGGACCTATTCATCTATCTATGTGGCCAGCAGCGCGGTGCTGTTGCTGGGGGTGAGCAAAGCCGACCTGATGCCGGTGGAGAAAGAGGGGGCGGAACTGGATAGTCTTCCCTAGGGGAATGCAAGTCAACATCGGCCGCCAAGAAAAAGGCGCGATCGCGGGCCTTTTTCTTGTTGGTATTTGTCGCGCTTAGGCGGAGGCATCCGCCTGTTCGCTGTCGTTGTTTCCGCCTTCGCCCGATTCCGGCGTGACGCCGAGCGGGTCCACCTCGATATGATCGCGCCCCGAGGTCTTGGCCTTGTACATGGCCACGTCGGCGCGCTTGATCAGTTCATCGGCGTCCTCGCCGGGGCTGTAAAGGGCAATTCCGGCCGAGAAGGTGGGTACGGGGATTTCGTCGTTCTTGAACAGGATGTAGGGGTCGGCCTTGAGTTTGTATTGCAGCTTGCTCAGGGCGCTCATCGCGCCGTGGGTGCCGGTGTTGGGAAACAGCACGGCAAACTCCTCGCCACCATAGCGGGAGGCCATGTCGTGGTAGCGGAACACCACGTTCATGTTCTGGGCGAAGTGGCGCAGGATCACGTCCCCCGCGGCGTGGCCGAAGGTATCGTTGATCGGCTTGAAATTGTCAATGTCGATGAGCGCCATGGTCAATGGGTAGTCAAAGCGCAAGGCCCTGGAAATCTCGTCATCCAGGCGCATCAGGAAGGCGCGCCGATTGGGCAGCTGGGTCAGGTCGTCTGTCAGGCTGAGGCGGTGTACGCGTGACAGTTCTTCATCCAGGCTCTGGCTGCTGGATTCGATGTCGTTGAGACCTTTGTCTATGGTCTGGAAGTTGGCGGCCAGATCCTGCTGCATCTTGATCAGCTTGGCATAGCGTCTGAGAAAGTTGTTTTTGACCAGGCTGAGATCGGCCGATTCATCCAGGTTACGGATGGTCGCGAACGAGCTGTGCAACAGCTTGGCGAGGGCTGAGTTGAACTCCTTGGCGTTGCTGATCTGGTCCGACAGGATCGACTGAATGTGGTGGATGTTATAGCGCGTTTTGTCGAGATCGCAATACGGGGCCTCGGGTGTGAATGTGGGAAGGGGACCTTCCTCATGATGCATTAGCGGCTGCTCGGCGCCTGTTTCGAGATCAGCCGGGGGGGGCGGCGGCGCCGGTGCAGCTGCCTGCCCGCTTCCCAAGTGAACCGCCTCCTCCTCGCGGTGGCCGCCATCCAGGCCATTCAGCAGTGCGTCAATGGTTTCCTGCATGCTTTTTTGGCCCAGGGCGCCGTCTTTCCGGGCCTGGCTGATCAGGCGCTGAATTTCGATCTGCAGGCCCTGCAGTTCGGACGAGGTCATGGCCTCCTGGAGGCTCTTCTGCAGGATACGGATCTGCATCCATTGTTCCGTGCCGGCGGGGAAGTGAACGGCAAGGTTGTCGAGCAGGCTGTCGAGCAGATTGAGGTAGAGTTTTTCGGCCTGCTGGTGCGAGGTCTCAAGCTCGAGGAAGGACTGTTCGATGTGCCGGTAGAGGGTCGAACCCGCGGATGTGGACTTCAGGTTTTCCAGCAGCGCAAGGATGCGTCCGTATGTTCTGGTTTGTTGATGAGATGTCGAAACAGCCAACTTCTTATGCCCCATGATTTAGATCCGCTGACCGGCTACTTTATCACCAACGCGGTCACCCGATCCGAATTGTACGGTTGGCTTCCTGCCCGACTTGTGCAGATCTTACAACACCCAAATTGCCTACGACCAAGAGTATATCATCATTTACTTGTAGACAAGAATTCGGTCGCCGTTACCGGCTTTGTTTCGGTACAAGTAGTATGGTCTTTGTCTCGTGCCGGCGCTGCCGCGATGGGGTTCAGGGCGGCGGGGCAATGCAGAAAAGGCCGGAATCAGGTATCCTTGGGCCCCTTTCAGATTTGAATTTTCAGCCAGCCGGAGAAATCTAACGTTATGTTTAACAAGGATATGACCATCAAGGGGTATGACGAGGAGTTGTGGTCGGCCATGGAGCACGAGCGCCAGCGCCAGGAGGCGCACATCGAGCTGATCGCCTCCGAGAACTACGCCAGTCCGCGCGTGATGGAGGCCCAGGGCTCGGTGCTGACCAACAAATACGCCGAGGGCTATCCGGCCAAGCGCTACTACGGCGGCTGTGAATACGTGGATATCGCCGAACAGCTGGCCATCGACCGGGTCAAGCAGCTGTTCGGCGCCGATTACGCCAATGTTCAGCCCCATTCCGGCTCCCAGACCAACGCCGCAGTGTTCATGGCCCTGCTGCAGCCTGGTGACACCGTGCTGGGCATGAGCCTGGCCCACGGCGGCCACCTCACCCACGGCGCCAAGGTCAACTTTTCCGGCAAGATCTACCATGCCGTCCAGTATGGCCTGGACGAGGCCACCGGCGAGATCGACTACGAACAGGTCGAGGCCCTGGCCCGGGAGCACCAGCCCAAGATGATCATCGCCGGCTTCAGTGCCTATTCGCGCGTGGTCTACTGGCAGCGCTTCCGCGACATCGCCGACCGCATTGGCGCCTATCTGATGGTGGACATGGCCCACGTCGCCGGCCTGATCGCCGCCGGGGTCTATCCCAGTCCGGTGCAGATCGCCGACGTCACCACCTCCACCACCCATAAGACCCTGCGCGGTCCGCACGGCGGCATCATCCTGGCCAAGTCCAATCCCGAGATCGAGAAGAAACTCAATTCAGTGGTCTTCCCCGGTATCCAGGGCGGCCCGCTGATGCATGTCATCGCCGCCAAGGCGGTGGCCTTCAAAGAGGCGCTGGCACCCGAATTCAAGACATATCAGCAGCAGGTGGTCAAGAACGCCCAGGCCATGGCCGAGGTCTTCATCGAGCGTGGTTTCGACGTGGTCTCGGGGGGTACCGACGACCATTTGTTCCTGGTCAGCTTCATCAAGCAGGAACTGACCGGCAAGGACGTGGACGCCTGGCTCGGCGCCGCCCACATCACCGTCAACAAAAACGCTGTGCCCAACGATCCGCAATCGCCTTTCGTCACTTCAGGTATCCGGATTGGCACCCCGGCGGTCACCAGTCGCGATTTCGGCGAAACCGAATGCCGCGAACTGGCCGGCTGGATCTGCGACATCATCGATTCACGCGGCGATCAAGCCACCATCGACGGCATCAAGGAGAAGGTGAGCAAGTTGTGTAAACGCTTGCCTGTGTATGGCGGCTGACATAAGCTGGCCGGACCCAAGCAGCCAGGATAAGACCCATGCGTTGCCCTTTTTGTGGCGCCGACGAAACCAAGGTCATCGACTCACGCCTCGCCAATGAAGGTGACAGCGTACGCCGGCGGCGTGAGTGCCTGAGCTGCGCCGAGCGTTTCACCACCTTTGAAACCGCGGAACTGGCGCTGCCGCGCATCGTCAAGCAGGACGGTGTGCGCGAGGCCTTCGACGAAGAGAAGTTGCGTCGCGGCATGCAGCGTGCCTTGGAAAAACGGCCGGTGGATACGGAAAAGGTCGAGGCCGCCGTTAGCCGCATCAAGCACCAGCTGCGCGCTAGCGGTGAGCGGGAGGTGCCATCGCGCCTATTGGGCGAATGGGTGATGGAGGCCTTGCGCGAGCTGGACGGCGTCACCTATGTCCGCTTCGCCTCGGTCTACCGCAGCTTCGAGGACGTCAGCGCCTTCCGTGAAGTGATCGAACGCTACGAAAACGAACCGCCACCCGAGATCAAGGCGCAACAGATATCCCTGTTGCCCGGTAATGAAAAGAAAAAAGACAGCTGAGGCTGTTCCACAAGTCAACGCAGCTAATCCTTCAAGTTATGTTCTTCATCGACGACCATCGCTACATGGCCCTGGCGCTGCGTTTGGCAGAGCGCGGCCTTTATACCACCGACCCCAACCCGCGCGTCGGTTGTGTGGTGGTGCGGGAAGGGCGCGTTGCCGGTCAGGGGTGGCATCTGCGCGCGGGCGAACCCCATGCCGAGGTCCACGCCTTGCAGCAAGCGGGCGAACAGGCCAAGGGTGCCAGCGTCTATGTGACGCTGGAGCCCTGCAGCCATCACGGCCGTACGCCACCCTGTGCCGACGCGCTTGTCGCGGCCGGCGTGGCGCGCGTGGTGGTGGCCATGGAAGACCCCAACCCGGCGGTGGCGGGGCGGGGTACCGAGCGCTTGAGGGCGGCCGGTATCGAGGTGGATGTGGGGTTGCTGCAGACCCAGGCCGAGGTGCTCAATCCCGGTTTTATCGCGCGCCATCGCCGTGGCCGTCCCTACGTACGTTGCAAGCTGGCCATGGGCCTGGACGGCCGCACCGCCATGGCCAGTGGCGCGAGCAAGTGGATCACCTCGGCGGCGGCGCGCGCCGACGTGCAAAAATTGCGGGCGCGCAGCTCGGTCATCGTCACCGGCATCAATACCGTGCTGGCCGACGATCCGCGCATGAATGCGCGGGTGGACTTCGAGGCGCGCCAGCCGGACCGGGTGGTGCTCGACAGTCAACTGCGCATGGGGCCGCAAGCGACCATGTTGTCCTTGCCCGGCGTCACCTGGCTGGCCACCTTGAGCAGGGATGAACGGAAACGTGCGGCGCTGGCACAGGCGGGCGCGCGCTGTCTTGATCTCGAGGGTGCTGACGGCCGGGTGGAACTGGACGGCCTGCTGAACGCCCTGGCCGATCTTGAGTACAATGAGGTGCTGGTCGAAGCCGGGCCCACCCTCAGCGGCGCCTTTGTCCAAGCGGGCCTGATCGACGAATTGATTGTCTATCTGGCGCCCCACTTGATGGGCGACGCCGGCCGTGCCTTGCTGCATCTGCCCGGCATCGACACGATGCGGCAGCGCGTCAAGTTGCAGCTGACCGATTTGAGACAGGTAGGTGATGATCTGCGCCTCACCTACAGACCGGCCTGATACGAACGGGAGCAGGATGTTTACAGGAATCATAGAGGCTTCGGGCAAAATCGCGGCGCTGGAAAGGCGCGGCGGCGACAGCCGCTTGCGCATCGCCGCCGGTGGCCTCGATATGAGCGATGTGCAACGGGGTGACAGTATCGCCATCGACGGCGTTTGTCTTACCGTGGTCGATTTCGACGCGCAAAGCTTCGAGGTGGATGTCTCGGCCGAGACCCTGGACAAGACGACGCTGGGCGAGTTCAAGGCCGGCCGCCAGGTCAATCTGGAAAAGGCGATGCGGGTTTCGGCCCGCCTCGGTGGTCATATCGTCAGCGGCCATGTGGATGGCGTGGGTACCGTCGAGTCACGCGAGGCGGTGGGTGAATCGCTGCGCTTTTGCGTGCGGGTGCCGGACCAGCTGGCCAAGTACGTTGCGGTGAAGGGTTCGGTCTGCATCGACGGCGTCAGCCTCACCGTCAACCGGGTCGAGGGCGCCGTGTTCGAAATCAACATCATTCCCCATACTGCGACTGTGACCACGACCGGTTCGTATCAGCCCGGGCACCGGGTCAATATCGAGGTTGACATCATCGCCCGTTATCTGGAGCGCCTGTTGTTGGGCGGCAAAGCGGCCGGGCCGAATCCCCCCGGTCTGACGCGGGAAAAACTGATGCGGCACGGTTATCTCAATCCCTGACGGTGAAACGATGTCTTTAAACAGTACCGAAGAGATCATAGAGGATATCCGCCAGGGCAAGATGGTGGTGCTGATGGATGACGAGGATCGCGAGAACGAGGGCGATCTGATCATGGCGGCGCAGTGCGTGCGCGCCGAAGACATCAACTTCATGGCGCGCTACGCTCGTGGCCTGATCTGCCTCACACTGACCCGCGAACGCTGCGAACAGCTGCGCCTGCCGCTGATGGTGGCCGACACCAACGCCAAGCACGCCACCAACTTCACCGTTTCCATCGAGGCGGCCGAGGGGGTGACCACCGGCATCTCGGCGGCCGACCGCGCCCGCACCGTGCAGGCAGCGGTGGCCGGGGGTGCCCGTGCCGAGGATATCGTCCAGCCCGGTCATATCTTTCCGCTCATGGCCCAGCCGGGCGGCGTGCTGAGCCGGGCCGGGCACACCGAGGCGGGCTGCGACCTGGCCCGTCTGGCGGGTTTCGAACCGGCCAGCGTTATCGTCGAGATCCTCAACGAGGACGGCAGCATGGCGCGCCGCCCGCAGCTGGAAGTATTCGCCAAGGAACACGGTCTCAAGATCGGCACTGTCGCTGACCTGATCAGCTATCGCATGCAGCACGAAAAGACTGTGGAGAGGGTGGCCGAGTGCCACCTGCCTACCGAGTACGGTGAATTCCGCCTGATGGCCTACCGGGAGTACGTCGGCCAGGGCTTGCATCTGGTGCTGCAAAAGGGGACGATCGACCCTGGCCGGGCGCTGCTGGTGCGCGTCCATCTGGCCGATACCTTCACCGACCTACTGGCGGTGCAACGCGGCGACACCAGTCTGCCGCTGCGCGTGGCCATGCAGCGCATGCAGGCCGAGGTGGCCGGGGTAGTGGTGTTGCTGCAGCATGATTACACGCCGGAGGCGCTGGTCAAACGCATCCGCGATTATCAGCTGCAGGACCGCGGCGTGAATCTGCCTCGGCCGCCCGACTCCACCGACCTGCGCAACTACGGTCTCGGCGCCCAGATTCTCTCCGACCTGGGGGTGCGTAGAATGCGGGTCATGGGGGCGCCGCGCAAGCTGCACGGCCTGTCGGGGTTTGGTCTGGAAATAGTGGAATACGTTTAGAGTCATTAAAATTAAGGGCACCTCTCATTATTCTGAGTGCGGCAGATTGGGCATTCATATTCGTGCTCACGAATATTTAGAGGTGCCCATAACGGCCTTTGGCGACTAAGATAGTCAAACTGTGGCCCACAGTTAAGGATTGCAGATGAAAGATGTGAATCGAATCGAAGGTGATTTCAATGCCACCGGTGCCCGCGTGGCTATCGTGACGGGACGCTTCAACAGCTTCGTGGTGGATCACCTGGTCAGCGGCGCGCTGGACTGCCTGCTACGCCACGGCGCCAAGGTGAAGGATATTGACGTCATCTACGCCCCCGGCGCCTACGAGTTGCCACTGGTGACCCAGCGGGTGGCGGCGAAGAAAAAGCACGACGCCATCATCGCCGTCGGCGCCGTGATCCGCGGCGGGACTCCTCACTTCGATTATGTCGCTGGCGAATGTTCAAAAGGGCTGGCGACCGTGTCGCTGCAGTACGATATGCCGGTAGCCTTCGGCGTACTGACCGTCGACACCATCGAACAGGCGATCGAACGCTCAGGCACAAAAGCGGGCAACAAAGGTGTAGAAGCGGCCATGTCGGCCATCGAGATGATCAGTCTGCTCAAGGGCGTCGATCAACTCTAAATTTTGGGGTTTCCAAAGGGGGGAAGTCTTACTCTCCCCGTTGGTCACGCGCAAGAATCGCACTTTTTGCGCGTGACCAGAAATGGTCTTTAAGGAGAATTTTGCTTGAGTCACGCTCGCACCATGGCACGTCGTTGTGCCGTCCAGGCACTTTATCAGTGGCAGATCACCGGCCATGATGTGGACGATATTTATCAGCAGTTTCTGGTTGAACGCAACATGGCCAAGGTCAATGTGGAGCTGTTCAAGGAACTGCTCAGCGGAGTGACCCGGGAGCTGGAGACACTGGACGCCACCATTCAGCCTTATCTCGATCGGGATATTTCCGAAGTGGATCCGGTGGAGCGTGCCGTGCTGCGTCTCGGTACCTATGAACTGATGTACAAGCCCGACGTGCCCTATCGCGTGGTCATCAACGAGGCGCTGGAAGCGGTAAAGACCTTCGGTGCCGAGCAGGGCCATCGCTACGTCAACGGCGTGCTCGACAAGGTCGCCCAGCAGGTGCGGCAATTGGAATTCAAGCGTCGCAGCTAAAAACAGATGTCGCGCAGCGACACTTTGTCCCCCTATCCCCCTGGGAGAGGGCAGGGGTGAGGGCTGACAAGCGGTGATTTTTACACCAGACAGTATCCAACTCTGATCACCCACCAGGATTCTGACATGGCACTATCCGAATTCGAGCTCATCGCCCGCTACTTTCAGTGCGCCCCGGGGCACGATGCCAATATCGAGCTGGGTATCGGTGACGACGCCGCGGTGGTGAATGTGCCGCCCGGCCACTCCCTGGTGATGAGCTTGGATACGCTGGTTTCCGGTATCCACTTTCCCGAAGACAGTGCCGCCGCCGACATCGCCTATAAGGCGCTGGCGGTGAACCTCAGCGACATGGCGGCCATGGGCGCGCGACCCAACTGGTTATTGCTTGGGCTGACCCTGCCGCAGGTGGACGAGGCCTGGCTGGGTGCCTTCAGCCGCAGCCTGAAAGGGCTGGCGGATGAACACGGACTGGCCCTGATCGGCGGCGACACCACTCACGGTCCCCTGACGGTCACAGTGCAGATCAACGGCCTGGTGCCGCGCGGCGAGGCGTTGCGGCGTAGTGGCGCCAGGCCCGGGGAACTGATCTATGTCAGTGGTCAGCTGGGGGATGCCGGGTTGGGGTTGAAGTTGGAGCTGCAACAGCTTGAATTGGATTTGCCGTTGGCACGGTGCGACTACTTTCTCCGGCGCTTACGTCGTCCCACTCCGCGCCTGGCGCTGGGCCAGGCGCTGCGCGGCGTGGCCGGCGCCGCCATCGATGTCTCGGACGGCTTGCTGGCCGATCTGGGGCATATTCTCGATGCCAGTGGTGTGGGTGCCGTTGTTGATGTCGAACGGCTGCCCGTGGCGCAGGAAATAATGGGGCTTCCAGATGAGTGGTGGCGTCTGCCGCTCTGTTCAGGCGATGATTACGAACTCTGTTTCACCGTCCCACCCGAAAAAGGCGGGCTGCTCGAGGAACGGCTTAAGGAGGTGGATTGTCCCTGTCGCTGTATCGGCCGAATTGAATCAAAGAACGGCCTGAAACTGTTGCATTACGGCAGGGAGATCGAAACGGAAACATTGAAAGGGTATTTGCATTTTGACTAAACGAATCCCCGGGCTCAATCTTGCCAATCCCGTTCATCTGTTGGCCTTCGGTGGCGGTGCCGGCATGATGCCCAAGGCGCCGGGGACCTGGGGCACGCTGGTGGCGGTGCCCGTCTTTGTGCTGCTGCAGGGGCTGTCGCTGCCGGTCTATCTGGCGTTGGTGCTTGCCCTGTCGGCGCTTGGCGTCTGGATTTGCGGCGCGGCGGCCCGCGACCTGGGCGTTCACGACCATCCCGGCATCGTCTGGGATGAAATCGTCGGCTATCTGATTACCATGATCGCGGCGCCGGCCGGCTGGCCGTGGTGGCTGGCGGGGTTCATCCTGTTTCGTCTCTTCGATATCCTCAAGCCCTGGCCGATTCGCGCCGTCGACACAGGCGTGGAGGGCGGCTTCGGAATCATGCTGGACGACATACTGGCCGGTCTCATGGCCCTGGCCTGCCTGCAGTTAGGCGCCTGGCTGTTGGTCTGATGTGGCCGCTTCAGCCCGCCAGCTGGTGTGAGTCAGCCACTGGCGCAACTCCTCTGCCCCTGCAGGGGGGTGGATGTGGAACCCCTGGGCCAGGTCGCAGCCCATCTCCCTGAGTAGATTGAGCGCCTCTTCATTGTCCACCCCCTCGGCGATCGCCTGATACCCCATGTTGTGGGCCAGGTCGATGCAGGCGCGCACGATGACCTTGTCCGCCTCCCGCTCCAGCATGCCGTGGACGAAGGAGCGGTCGATCTTGATTTCACTCACCGGCAGCTGTTCCAGGGAGGCCATGGAGGAGTGGCCGATACCGAAATCGTCGATGGACAGCTTGACATTCATCTCATCCAGTCGCGTCAGGGTCTGCATGGCCTGCATGGGATCGTACATCAGGGCGCGCTCGGTAATCTCCAACTGCAGCTGATCGGGCTGAACCTGCCAGTGTTGCAATAATCCAGCGATCTGGTCGCACAAATAGACATCATGCAGGCTGCGGGCAGAGAGATTGACGGACATGCGCAATTTGAACCCCGTGCTATTCCAGAGATGCAGTTGTTGCAGCGCCTCCTGCAGCACGAATGACGTCAGTTCGCGGATGTGGCCGGTCTGCTCCGCCAGCAGGATGAAATCGTCCGGCTGGATCAGCCCCTTTTCCGGGTGCTGCCAGCGTGCCAGCGCCTCGACCCCGATGACCCGGTTGCCGTGCAGGTCGACGGTGGGTTGATAGTGTAGTACGAATTCCCGCTGCTGCAGGCCGCGGCGCAGTTCACCCGCCATGGAGAGGCGGCTGAGATTATGGTCGTCCAGTGCCGGTTTATAAAAGGCGAAGTCGATGTTGGAACGCTTGGCCACGTACATGGCCACGTCGGCCTGGCGCATCAGGGTGCTGGCGTCTTCGCTGTTTTGTGGATACATGGAGATGCCGATGCTGATACCGACATGGATGTTCTGGTCCTCGAAGATGAAGTGCAGGTCGATGGCGGCAGCGATCTTGCTGGCGGCCTGGGTGACCTGATCCGGGTCATCGATGTTGGGCAGCAGGATGGCGAACTCGTCGCCGCCCAGACGGGCCACGGTGTCGGAGTCGCGCAGCACGCCGCGCAGGCGCACGGCCACCTGTTGCAGCAGCAGGTCGCCGAAGTGGTGGCCGAGGGTGTCGTTGATCTCCTTGAAGCGGTCCAGGTCGCTGATCATCAGGGCGATGGAGTGGGCTTCGCGTTTGGCTGCGCGGATCGCCTGGTGCAGGCGGTCCTGTAACAGCAACCGGTTGGGCAGGCTGGTGAGGGCGTCGTGCAGGGCCTGGCGCCGCAGCTCTTTATTGGCGTCGGCCAGTTCACGGGTGCGTTTGACGATGCGGAGCTCCAGGTCCTCCTGCAAGGATCTGATCTTGGCCTCGGCCTGTTTGCGTTCGCTGATGTCGCGACAGATGATGATGAAGATGGCGCTGTCCAGCTGGCAGATCTCGTTTACCGATGCCTCCAGAATAAACGTCTCGCCGTTCTTGCGTTTGCCCACGGTCTCGTAGGGGGCGATCTGCTCGATATTGAGCGCTGTGCCAGTGGTATCGTTGGCGAAGATGTCGGTGAACGAATTGTTGAACAGCCGATGGATATCCTGTCCCACAATCTCACTGGCGGTGTAGCCGAAGATGCGTTCCGCCGCCAGGTTGAAGGAGAGGATGCCGCCGTTCTTGTTCACCGTGATCAGGCCGTCGGCGACATTGGCCATGATGGTGCTCAGGCGCGCCTCGCGGGCGGCCAGCGCCTCGCTCTGATTCACCAGTTCGGCGCGCATGGATTCAAGATCATGGGCCAGTTGCCTGATTTCCTGGATGCCGCTGTCGAGCTCCAGGCGGCGTGAATGTTTGCCGGCGGCGATGTCGCGGGCCGCTTCGCGCAGCCGGATCAGCGGCCGGGTCAGCTGCGGGCCGATGATGGCCGCCATCAACACCGCCAGGAAGATATAGGCCAGGGCGATGTAGATGCCGTAGCGTTGCGCCCGCTTGATCAGGGCCGAGGTCTCGCTCTCGTCATAGCCAAGCTGGAGGATGTAGTTCTGGCCGCCGATCGCCAGGGGCACGGCGATGTGGTAGGTGTGATCCCCTTGGTCGCCGAAGGCGGGATCGGTTTCGACGGCGGTAATGGAACCGTCCTGGATGTTCAGATGAATCAGCTTGAGCGGGCCCTCGCGCACCTCGGCGAGGTCCTGAGGGGGGCGCTGATAGCGCTCCAAGGTGGCGGCCAGTTGGGCCGCACCGGCCATGCTGTGGTCCAGAAACTGCTGTCTGAAGTGCTGTTCCAGTGCCGGCAGGACAAGGACGAAAACCACGGACGCCAGCAGGCCGTGAATGAGCAATTCACCCAACACCATCCGGCTGGTAAAGCTGCGAAACAACCCCCCCATGACTTGGGTGTAGCCCGTCCCCCCTCTTTTCTAGAAGACAGCGGGAACCTTAGTCTTGTTCGATGTTTGATTCCGCCCCCGCCCCGACGACCAACTCTACCGCTAAGTCATGCGCATCACAAGTGCCCGCGTGGCAGGGCGGCGTCACAGCAGGGTGCGGGTCTTGTCCTGCTCGATCAGGGCGTAGGCGGAGTGGTTGTGGATGGATTCGAAATTTTCCGATTCCACGGTGTAGGCGACGATGCGCTCATCGGCGTTCAGACAGGCGGCCACGTCGCGCACCATGTCCTCGACGAACTTGGGGTTGTCATAGGCCCGTTCGGTGACGTATTTCTCATCGGGGCGTTTCAGCAGGCCGTAGAGTTCGCAGGAGGCCTGGCCTTCGACCAGATCGATGATATCCTCGATCCAGACGAAATCGCGGCTGCGCACCGAGACCGTGACATGGGAGCGCTGGTTGTGGGCACCGCGTTCGGAGATCTGCTTGGAGCAGGGGCACAGGCTGGTCACCGGCACCACCACCTTGATGTCGACCCGTGGGGCGTTGTCGCAGATCTCGCCAATCAGGGTGACATCGTAGTCCATCAGGCTTTTCACCCCCGACACCGGTGCCGGCTTGTCGACGAAATAGGGGAAATTCATCTCGATGTGGCCGGCCTCGGCGTCCAGGCGCGTCACCATCTCCTGCAGCATGTGTTCGAAGGATTCCACCGACAGTTCGCGCTCGTAGTTGTTGAGGATTTCGACGAAGCGCGACATGTGGGTGCCCTTGAAGTTGTGCGGCAGGTTCACATACATGTTGAAATTGGCGACGGTGTGCTGCTCGCCCTGGCTGCGGTCCTTGACCCGCACCGGGTGGCGGATGTCCTTGATGCCCACCTTGTTGATGGGGATGCGGCGGGTGTCGGCGCTGCTTTGGACGTCTTCGATGGCGGCCATCTCTCTTACTCCTCGGTGTAACGGACACAGGCCCGTTCGGTTTCCCAAATGGTGACGGCGCTGACCCGGGTGGTGGCGCTGTTCAGGCGTTCGGCCAGCTCGTGATAAATGTAGGCGGCGATGTTTTCCGCCGTCGGATTGATCTCGTCGAAGGGGCTGAGCTCGTTCAGATAGGTATGGTCGAGGCGCTCACAGATGGCCTTGGTCTCGCGGCGGATCTGTTTGAAATCCATACCGATGCCCAGCTCGTTGAGGGCGCTGGCGCTGACCTCGGCCTCGACCTTCCAGTTGTGGCCGTGCAGCTTGGCGCAGTCGCCGGGGTAATGGCGCAACGAGTGGGCGGCGGCGAAATCGGTCAGGACTTTGAGGGTATAACGTGCGGGCATAATGCTGGGTACACCAAAAACTAACAGGAATTTGCCTGGATCACCGGTTGCGGGTTGTTGTTGCCCGCCGGGTGGCGATTGACCCGGTCTATTATACCCTGAATCGTCAATCCTGACTCATCCAGTAAGGATTGGCGGTCGCCGTGCTGGATAAAATAATCCGGCAGACCCAAGCGGATCAGCGGAGGGCGCTGGGCCAGGCTGTCCAGCAGGCGCGCCACCAGGCCGCCGGCGCC
>JASBUE010000222.1 GCA_030148045.1 Candidatus Tenderia sp. | reverse complement strand
GCCCAAGCAGTTCGACGTCATCGTCACCGGCAATATCTTCGGCGATATCCTCTCCGACGCCGCCTCCATGCTCACCGGCTCCATCGGCATGCTGCCGTCGGCCTCGCTGGATGAAAACAACAAGGGTATGTACGAACCGATTCATGGTTCTGCCCCCGACATCGCCGGCAAAGACCTCGCCAATCCCCTGGCCACTATCCTGTCGGTGGCCATGATGTTGCGTTACACTTTCGGGGATGAGGCCGCCGCGCAGCGCATCGACGCCGCCGTGCGCCAGGTGCTGGCGGAGGGCTATCGGACCGCGGACATCTATTCCGAGGGCGCGCGCCGGGTCGGCTGTGCCGAAATGGGCGATGCAGTGGTCGCGGCGTTGGGGTGATTACGACCCGTCCGGGTGCGCATCCGGGGCGGTAAAAATACGAGGAAGAGACAATGAAACGAGTAGGATTGATCGGATGGCGCGGCATGGTCGGCTCGGTGCTGATGCAGCGCATGCGCGAGGAGAACGACTTCGCCGACATCGAACCGGTCTTCTTCACCACGTCGCAGGCGGGCCAGCCCGGCCCCGGCGTGGGCAAGGACGTGCCGCCGCTCAAGGACGCCAACAGCATCGATGAACTGAAGGCCATGGATGTGATCATTTCCTGTCAGGGGGGTGACTACACCAAGGCGATCTACGGCCCGCTGCGCGCCGGCGGTTGGAACGGTTACTGGATCGATGCCGCCTCGGCGCTGCGCATGAAGGACGACAGCATCATCGTGCTGGATCCGGTGAACAAGGCGGTGATCAAGAACGGTCTGCATGACGGCATCAAGACCTATGTCGGCGGCAACTGCACGGTGAGTCTTATGCTGATGGCCATCGGCGGTCTGTTCGACAAAGAATTGGTGGAGTGGATTGCGCCCATGACCTATCAGGCGGCCTCGGGCGCCGGCGCGCGCAACATGCGCGAACTGATCCAGCAGATGGGGGCGATTCACGGCAATGTGAGCGATCTGCTGGACGATCCCGCCGCCGCGATTCTGGAGATCGATAAGCGCACCTCCGATTTCATCCGTTCCAGCGACTATCCGCTGGAGTCCTGGCCGGTGCCGCTGGCCGGCTCGCTGATCCCCTGGATCGACGTACCACTGGAATCCGGGCAATCGAAAGAAGAATGGAAGGCGCAGGTCGAAACCAATAAGATTCTGGGGCTGAGCGACAATCCGGTACCCATCGACGGCCTGTGCGTGCGCATCGGCGCCATGCGCTGCCATTCTCAGGCGCTGACCATCAAAATGACTCAGGATGTATCGCTCGACGAGATCGCCTCGATCCTGGCCGAACACAACGACTGGGTGAAGGTGGTGCCGAATGAGAAGGAGGCCACCATGGCCGAGCTGACGCCGGCCGCCGTGACCGGTACCTTGACCGTCCCCGTCGGGCGTATGCGCAAGCTGAGCATGGGCAAGAGCTATCTCTCCGCCTTTACCGTCGGCGATCAGCTGCTGTGGGGGGCGGCCGAGCCGCTGCGCCGCATGCTGCGCATTCTGCTCGAGGCCTGAGTGTAGATGAGCAAGCGCTATAACGTCGCAGTGGTCGGCTGCGACACCCTGGTTGGCGAAGCGGTTTTAAATCTGCTGGAAGAACGTGAATTTCCCGTCGGCACCATTTACGCCGTGGCGGCCGAAGGGGGCGCCCGTGTCTCCTTCAAGGATAAGCAACTTAAAGTCGCGGCGCTCGAGACGTTCGATTTTTCCCAGGCCGAGTTGGCCTTCTTTTGTATCGACGAGGCCCTGGCCGAGGCGTATGCCCCCAAGGCGGCGGCCACGGGTTGTGTGGTGATTGACGACAGCCCCTGTTTCCGCCTGGAGGAGGATGTGCCGCTGGTGGTGCCGGAGGTCAATCCCGAGGCCCTGAAGGGCTATGCAAAACAGTATATCGTCGCCAACCCGGGCACCAACGCCACCCTGCTGACCACTGTACTCAAACCGCTGCAACAGGCCGCCGGAATCGCCCGCATCAACGTGGTGGCGCTGCAGGCGGTGTCGGGCAAGGACAAGGCGGGGGTGGAGGAGCTGGCCGGGCAGGCCACCGCCATGTTCAACCTAAAGACAATCGAAAGCAGCGTTTTCGCCAAGCAGATCGCCTTCAATCTGTTGCCGCAGATCGGTGCTGTTCTGGATGACGGTTACAGCCGGGAGGAGGCCAAGCTGGCCTGGGAGACGGCCAGGATACTCGCCCGGCATGATCTGCCGCTCAATGCCACCTGCGTGCGGGCGCCTGTCTTTTACGGCCATGCGCTGGTATTGCATGTCGAAACGGAGCGGGATTTGAGTCCGGAACAGGCGCGGGTACTGCTGGAAACAGCCCCCGGCGTCACCCTGATGATGGAACCGGAGTATCCGACGGCCGTGACGGAGGCGGCGGGCAACGATACGGTGTTTGTCGGCCGTCTGCGGCGCGACCAGACCCGGGGCAGGGGTTTGGATTTGTGGCTGGTCGCCGATAACATTCGCAAGGGTGCGTCTCTAAACAGTATTCAGATTGCGGAATATTTGCTAAAAGACTATTTGGGGTGAGTTCCACGGAAGTGAGCAAATGCTGATTTTTATGGGCCGACGCCGTTTCTATGGCGTAGTTCAAAAAACGCAGCTAAATATTCAAAAAAACTGAACGATAGCCGTTATATAGCTTGGCTGGATGTGAAGTTGGGACGAATACAGGACGGGACAGCATTGAGTAAGGGATTCAAAAAACGCAGATTGGCGATTGCGCTGAGTGCATGCCTGACGATGACGTCGGGGGTCGTCCATGCTTTGGGAATGGGGGAAATCGAGGTCAACACCTCCCTGAACGAGCCTCTGGATGCCAAGATCAAGCTCTTTTCGGCCACCTCCGAAGAACTGGATACCCTAAAGATAGAAATGGCTTCTCAGGAAGTTTTCAGCCGCATGGGCCTCGACCGCGTGCCGGTGCTGCGCAACCTTCAATTCGAACTTGTCAGCGAAGGTCGCGGGGCGCCGTATATTAGGGTGTCTTCCTCCAAGGCAGTCAAGGAGCCGTTTCTGAATTTCATCCTGGCCGTTAACTGGGCCAACGGCCAGATGATGCGTGAATTCACCCTGTTGCTGGACCCGCCGGTGTTTGAGCGGGATCAGCAGGTGGGCCGTGTCAGCGCCGCCACCACCCAGCCGGCACAGGTTATCCGTGAAGAGATCCCGGCTACCATCCCACAGCCGCATGTTGCCCCGCCCGGAAGCTATGGACCCACTGTACGCACCGATACCCTGTGGGCCGTGGCCCGGAAGATGCGTCCTGACCATTCCGTCAGTGTACCGCAGATGATGATCGCGCTGCTGAAGGAAAACCCGGAGGCGTTCGACGACAACAATATCAATAATCTCAAGGCGGGGTACATCCTGCGCCAGCCCGAGATGGATGTGATTACCGCATTGAGCGAGCAGGAAGCGGCGGCCGAATCGAATCGCCAGCATCTGGAGTGGCAGGCGTCCAGGGGCCAGGCGCCGAGCGGTCGTCAACAGCGCGTTGCCAGTTTCGCACCCGCACCCGGCGCGGAAACCGCGCCTCCTGCAACCGCGCCAGCCGCTGTCGCGGCGCCAAAGACCGAATCCCAGGGGCGCCTCCAGCTGCTGAGCCCGGATGAAGAGGCGCGTATCCGCACCGGGGTCGGTTCCGGGGCGTCGGGCGAAGCCACCGAATCCTTGCGGCAGCAGCTGGCCATCGCCCAAGAGACGGCTGAAGCCACGCGTCAGGAGAATGCCGACCTGCGTGCCCGTCTCGACGAACTGGAGAGGCAGCTTCAATCAGTGCAAAAACTGCTGACCCTGAAGGATGATACGCTCGGTGCGCTGCAGGCCGACGCACAGCAGGAGCAGCAGCCCCAAGCGCAGGTGCCTGCTCCGCTTGCAGAAGAGCAAGTCGAAATCCCGGCGGCCGCGAAACAGCCCGCCCCGCCGGCAGCGCAGTCCGAGGCCTCGTTGCTGGATGAGATGCTGGCCAATCCGACCTATCTCTACGCCGCCGGCGGGGGGGGTATTATCTTACTATTGGTGGTAGCGCTGATCACGCGTCGTCGCCGTCAGGATGATGACGATGATTTTACCGTGATGACACCGGTGGCCGCAGCGCCAGAACCTACCAAGGCTGCGGCTGGGAAGGGCGCTGCAGAAGCAGATGTCACATCGGCTGCGGCAGGGGTTGCCGCGGCCGTCGCCGCCGATGAAGAGCCCAAAGAAGACGTCGCCATTGGTGATATCGGCGGTGGCCTGGGCACCATTCACGCCGAAGAGAGCGAAATCGACCCCATCGCAGAGGCGGACGTCTACCTGGCCTATCGTCGCTATGAGCAGGCCGAGGCCTTGCTGAAGGAGGCTATCAGTGCCGACGCGGAGCGCCATGAGCTGAAGCTGAAGTTGCTTGAGATTTATCATGCCACCAAGGATGTGGATTCATTCGAGGCGCAGGCGGAGTCGCTGTATGCCGCCCTGGGCGGCCAGCACCAAGAGATATGGGCTCAGGCGGTTGAGATGGGGCGTGAGTTATTGCCCGCTCACCCGTTGTTCTCCGAAGGCGGCGCTAGTAATGCCGCCTCCGAAGTTGATCTTGGTATGGAGTTTCCCGAGGGTGGCGAGGAGTTCAACTTCGATGATGAGTCACAGTCGTTATCTGAAGACAGCGATGAACTGAGTGATGACGATCTTGCCGGTAGCCTGGGGTTTGCCGGTCTGGGTGGGTCACCTGAAGAGAGTGGCGGCGCGGAGAGCATGGGCGAGCTGGCTGGCGTTGCAGAGAGTGAGACTGCCAAACAGGCCGGTGCAGAGAGGCGTGATGTTTCTCTGGACGATTTGGGCGACCTGGATCTGGAGCTTGACCTCGATCTCGATCTGGATAGCAGCGGCGGATTGGATTTGGGTGCTGAAAGCGTTGGCGATGACATCTCTGACGCCAAGCCCAGAACGGATGACCTCGATTTCGGCGGCGAAGGGTTGGAAGACAGCATGCCGGAAAAAGGCGCGTTTGAAGAGTTGCAGGATCTTGCAGCAACCGACGTAGACAAGGGCGACGACATCTTCGATCTCGATACTGAATTGGCCGGATCAAGTCTTGATGCCAAGCCGGAAGATTTCAGTCGCGATGAGGTAGATGAGGATGAGGGGCATCCGAACGACGGCGAGAGCCCTTACGCCAATGTCGACACGGATTCTTTCTCCCCGGACGAGAGCAAGGCCTGGCAGACAGAGGCCGCCCAGTCGGTAGATGTCACGAGCGAGACCGACGCGCTGCTGGATACCGCCGGGAGAAGGGGGGCGCCGGATAAAGGCATCGATATGGAAAGTTTCTCTGCGGCGCCGGAAGCAAGGGCTGCCGAGGCGGACGAAACTGAAACCGTCGTCCCCGAAAACGACCAGGCTACGCTTGCCGAGGAAGAGTTCATTGATCCGCTGGCCGACATCGCTGATCTCGGTGAAATGGATTTCGGTGACTTGGCCGACGAGGATAACGACGATATTTTCGACAGTTCCGACGATATGATCGGCACCAAGCTGGACCTTGCCAAGGCCTATATCGACATGGGCGATCAGGACGGTGCCCGCTCGATTCTGGACGAAGTGGTCGAGGAGGGCGACGACGACCAGCGCCAGGAGGCCGAGCAGTTAATGCAGCAAATCTCGTAACCAAGTCTCAATCTCCATGACCAGCGAAGCCGGATGGTACAGCAGTGTGCATCCGGTTTTGCGCGTTGTCAGTTTCGTGATTTTCAGCCTCTTTCTCGCTCTGGGCAATCCCGGCCAACTGGTTGCCGCCGTGGTCGCGGTTGTCATACTGTTTGCGACCACCGGCCATCAGAGCATGGAAGGGCTCTGGCCGACCCTACGGCGCATACGCTGGTTATTGTTGTCAATATTGATTATCTATGCCTGGATGACGCCTGGGCCGGCGCTGTTTGCAGGGCTGGAAGCCTCTTCCTGGCTGCCGACCACCACCGGCCTGATTCAGGGCGGACGACGCCTGCTGGCGCTGGTATTGATCGTGGCGGCAGTGCACTGGTTGTTGTTCGTGACGTCACAGCATCAGTTGGTCTCGGCGCTTTACTGGCTAGCCCTGCCGCTTCGCCTGCTGGGGATATCGCGTCAGCGCTTCGCGGTGCGGGTGGCGCTGATCTTGAGGCGTGTGCTCGAGGTGCATGCTCTGGTCGGGCGGCAGGTGAAACAGGCGGGCATTGCCAAGGGGGACATCAGGGGGTACGCAAAGGTGAGCGCGGTCCTGGTGGAAGAGATTATGACCAGGGCGGAGCAAGCCCCGTGTGAGGCGGTGGAGATCGCTGTGAGCGACCGACCGCCACTCTGGCAATGGGTCTGGCCCCTGCTGCTGACGGTCGTGCTATTGCTGGCGGGGGAGGCTGCGAAGCTTTAACTTTTTTTACGCAGCACCACGGCGGCCAGCGGCGGCAATGTAAGGACAATGGAGTGGTTCTGATTCATCCATGGCCGGGGTTCGCTGGGAATATAGTGACCATTGCCTATGTTGCTGCCGCCGTAATATTCCGAGTCGCTGTTAAAGACCTCCTCATACACACCCTCAAACGGTACGCCCACCCGATACCCTTCCCGCGGGACAGGGGTGAAGTTGAGCGCTACCAGCACGATTTCATCGCCGTCGTGGCGCAGATAGGTCAGCACCGACTGGGCGGCGTCGTTGCAATCCACCCATTCAAAGCCCCGGCTTTCAAAATCGTAGCGATACAATGCTGGCGTGTTGCGGTAAAGCCGGTTAAGATCGGCCACCAGTTTCTGGACGCCCTGATGGAACGGATAGTCGAGCACATACCAGTCCAGAGGGGCATTGGCGTTCCACTCGCTGCCTTGGCCGAACTCACAGCCCATGAAGAGCAGCTTCTTGCCGGGGTGGGTGAACATGTAGGTGTATAGCAGACGCAGGTTGGCGAAGCGTTGCCATTCGTCCCCCGGCATCTTGTTGAGCATGGAGCCCTTGCCGTGGACCACCTCGTCATGGGAAAAGGGCAGGATGAAATTTTCGGTAAAGGCATACAACAGGCTGAAGGTCAGTACACCGTGGTGGTAATGGCGGTGGACCGGGTCCTTGCTGATATACTCAAGAGTGTCGTTCATCCAGCCCATGTTCCATTTCATGCTGAAGCCCAATCCGCCCAGGTAGATGGGGCGTGACACCATGGGCCAGGAGGTGGACTCTTCCGCCATCATCAGGCTGCCCGGGTGTTTTTCGTGGGTGACTTCGTTGAGCTGGCGAATGAATTTGATTGCCGCCAGGTTTTCATTGCCGCCGTATTTGTTCGGAATCCATTCGCCTTCATTGCGGGAATAATCGAGATAGAGCATGGAGGCGACGGCGTCGACACGCAGGCCATCGATGTGAAACTCCTCCAGCCAGTACAAGGCGCTGGAGAAGAGGAAATTGAGCACTTCGTTACGGCCGTAGTTGAAGATCAGCGTGCCCCAGTCCTTGTGTTCCCCCAGGCGCGGGTCTTCGTGTTCGTAGAGGGCGCTGCCGTCGAAACGGGCCAGGGCGAAGGCGTCCTTGGGGAAATGGCCGGGCGCCCAGTCGAGCAGCACGCCGATGTCGTTGGCATGCAGGTAATCGACAAAGAACCTGAAATCATCGGGTGAGCCGAAGCGGCTGGTAGGGGCGTAGTAGCCGGTGGTCTGGTAGCCCCAGGAACCGTCGAAGGGATGTTCGGTGACCGGTAGCAGTTCGATGTGGGTGAAGCCCATTTCCTTGACATAATCCACCAGTCGTATCGCCAGATCGCGGTAGTTGAGAAAATTGCCGTGTTCGTCCTTCTGCCAGGAGCCGAGGTGGACCTCGTAGATGGACATGGGTTCATGCAACCAGTCACGCTGGCCGCGATGTTCCATCCAGGCGGCGTCATTCCACTGGTGCCCGCTGTCCGCCGCCACGATCGAGGCGGTGCCGGGGCGTAATTCGAACAGTCGCCCGTAGGGGTCGGTCTTCAGCAGGATCTGCCCACCGATGCGGGAACGGATCTCGAATTTGTACAGGGCGCCGGCGTTCAGGTCGGGGATGAACAGTTCCCATACCCCGGAGCCGCCCCGCACGCGCATGGGGTGGCAACGTCCGTCCCAGTTATTGAAATCACCGACCACGCTGATGCGCTCCGCATTGGGCGCCCAAGTGGCGAACAACACCCCCTTGATGCCGTCGACTTCAATCACGCGCGCGCCGAGAAAATGATAGGTATGCCAGTGTTTGCCTTCACCGAACAGGTACAGATCGAATTCCGACAGTACCGGTTCAAAACAATACGGGTCATACATGATTCGGGGCCGATCTTGCTCGTCCCGCCAGGCCAAACGGTAATGTTTGGACAGGTCGGCCGTCTTGCCCCGCCATTCGAACAGGTCGCTGTCGCCGATGCGTTCAAGTTGATAAGGGGCGTCTGCCACCCGCACCTCTGTAGCATGGGGAATGAAGGCGCGAATGACCTCTTCATCGCCGCTGGGGTGACGTCCCAAAACCGAAAACGGATCGTGATGATTGGCGTCGAGAATGCGTTGCAGCTCAGGCGTGATTTGATTTGTTTTCTTGGTAGCCATTGTCAATGATCGCCGTTATAGTAGTTGGAAAGATGATAACATAGCTAATCTGCTTCGATGGTTTCGGGGGAGTGTCATAATCCGGCAATATTCAATATCGAAGCGGGCCTCAAACTACAATGAAGGGGGTGGAGATATGTCTCAGGACGATGCGCGTTTTGTCAGCCGATTAACTCGCGATACACTCGCCCTTATCCTGGCGGGGGGGCGCGGCACCCGACTGAAACAATTGACGACCTGGCGGGTCAAACCGGCGGTTCCATTTGGCGGCAAATTCAGGATTATCGATTTACCGCTTTCAAATTGTATCAATTCAGGCATTCGTCGCATCGGCGTTCTCACTCAATACAAATCCCATTCCCTGATACGCCACATCCAGCAGGGCTGGGGCTATTTCCGCGGCGAATTCGGCGAGTTCATCGAGCTGTTGCCGGCGCAGCAGCGTATCCAGGAATCCTGGTATGCGGGCACGGCGGACGCGGTATACCAGAATATCGACATCATCCGCGCCCATAATCCCGAGTATGTGCTGGTGCTGGCGGGCGATCACATCTACAAGATGGACTACGGTCCCATGCTGGCCCACCATGCCGAGAACGATGCGGATATGACCATCGGTTGCCTCGAAGTGCCGCGCAATGAGGCCAGGGCCTTTGGCGTAATGAGCGTAGATACGGAGGGGCGCATCATCGACTTTAACGAAAAGCCCGCTAACCCGGCGCCGGTGCCGGGGCGTGATGATATTGCGCTGGCGTCCATGGGTATCTATATTTTCAATACCCGGTTCCTCTACGAACAATTAATCCGTGATGCGGACGACCCGGGATCCAGTCACGACTTTGGCCATAACATCATCCCTGAAGTGATCGAAAATTATCGCATCCATTCCTATTCATTTCGGGATGTGCAGTCCGCACGTCAGGGGTATTGGCGCGATGTGGGCACGGTGGACGCCTTCTGGACGGCCAATCTGGAGCTGATCGATGTGACGCCGGAATTGAATCTATACGATCGTCAATGGCCCATCTGGACCTATCAGGAACAGCTGCCGCCAGCCAAGTTTGTGTTCGATGACGAGGGCCGCCGCGGCCAGGCGATCGACTCCATGGTCTCCGGCGGCTGTCTGATTTCCGGTGCGACGGTGCGCCGTTCTCTGCTGTTCTCCAATGTCCATGTGCATTCCTACTCCGAGGTCCACGAGTCGGTCATCCTGCCGGACGTGGACGTGGGGGAAAACTGCCGCATCTTCAAGGCGGTAATCGATAAGGGTTGCAAGATCCCGCCGGGAACGGTGATCGGCGAGGACCCCAAGGCGGACGCCGAACGTTTCCACGTCAGTGAAGGAGGGGTGGTGCTGGTGGTGCCGGAAATGCTGGGACAAGAGCTGCATTATGTCCGCTGATACGCGCCTCAAGGTGGTACTGTGCTGGCACATGCATCAACCCAATTATTTCGATCCCTCCACCGACGAGTATATTCTGCCTTGGACTTATCTCCATGCGATCAAGGATTACGTCGACATGGCGGCGCACCTGGAAGAGGTGCCCGAGGCCAGGGCGGTGGTCAAATTCGCCCCCATCCTGCTGGAACAGCTGGATGACTACGCCCGGCAGACAGCCGCCTTTTTGCGCGAAGGCCGGGCGATACAGGATCATCTCTTATCCGCCCTGATCAGTCCCACCCTGCCGGACGAGCCGGCACAGCGCGTCCTGTTGGTAAAGGCCTGTCTGCGCGCCAATGAAACCACCATTATTAAGCGCTTTCCCCACTATCAGCGCCTGGCGGACATGGCCCGGCGCCTGCTGGACAAGCCTGACGAGTGGATGTATCTCAACAGCCAGTACATGGCGGATATCGTCACCTGGTATCACCTGGGCTGGATGGGGGAAACGGTGCGTCGCCGTGATTCGCGGGTGAAGAGCCTGATCGAAAAAGGGTGTGGTTTCAGCCTGCACGAGCGCCATGAATTGATGGTGGTGATCAGCGAACTGCTCGGCGGCGTCATCGATCGTTATCGCCGCCTGGCCGAGAGCGGCCGGGTGGAGTTGTCCTTCACCCCCTATGCCCACCCCATCGTGCCCCTGCTGCTGGATCTCAAAAGCACCCATGAGGCGATGCCCGACGCCCCGCTGCCGCTGGCGGATGCCTATCCGGGTGGTTAGGCGCGCGCCGAATGGCATATCGAAAAGGGCTTGCAGACCTTCGAGCACTACTTCGGCTTCCGGCCGCAGGGTTGTTGGCCCTCGGAAGGGGCCGTCAGCATGGCTACCCTCGGCCTGCTGGACAAGCATGGCTTGCGCTGGGCCGCCAGTGGTGAGGGCGTACTGCGCAATAGCTTGAACTTGGAGCAGACGCCAGCCGAGCTGCGCGAGGTTCACCGCATCCACCGGGCCTATCGGCCGCAGGGGCGGCAGATCGCCTGTTTCTTCCGCGATGACGGCCTGTCCGATTCCATCGGCTTCAAGTATTCCAACTGGCATGCCGACGATGCCGTGGCCGATCTTATGCATCATCTGGAAAACATCGCCAAGGTCAACGCCGGCAAGCCGGAGGCGGTGGTCTCCATCATTCTCGACGGGGAAAACGCCTGGGAATACTTTCCTGAAAACGGTTACTACTTCCTCCGCGCCCTGTATCAGCGGTTATCCGCCAATAAAAAACTGCAGCTGAGCACCTTTTCCGAGTGCCTGGACGATCATCATACTCCCACGGCTGAACTGCCGCACGTCGTGGCCGGCAGCTGGGTCTATGGCACCTTCTCCACCTGGATCGGCGAAGAGGACAAAAACCGCGGCTGGGATATGCTGGTGGAGGCCAAACGCTGCTTCGACAAGGTGGTGGGCGCCGGCCGGCTGTCGGACGAGCAGCGGCACAAGGTCGAGCAGCAGTTGTCCATCTGCGAAGGCTCGGACTGGTTCTGGTGGTTCGGGGATTACAACCCTGCCGAGGCAGTGCGTGACTTCGAGCGGCTCTACCGCCTGCAATTGGTCACGCTCTATCAGATGCTGGGCCAAGAGCCGCCCGAATATCTGTCGCACGCCTTTACCCACGGCGGCGGCGCGCCCGCGGCGGGCGGCGTGATGCGCCAGGGGCGGGGCGGGTAGTTGGATACGCCTCTCAGCCGTCGGCGCGCCGGAGTGCTGCTGCACCCCACCTCGCTGCCGGGCGGGAGCGGGAGCGGCGATCTGGGGCCCGATGCCTATCGCTTCGTCGATTTTCTTGCCGCCAGCGGTATGAGCGTATGGCAGATGTTGCCGCTGGTGCCCACCCATAGCGATCTGTCGCCCTATCAGGGGTTGTCGGTGCACGCCGGCAATCCCCTGCTGATCAGCCTCTCCTTGTTGCAGGAATGGGGCTGGTTGCAAGGCGACATCGAGGCCGAGCCGGACAACTTCATCGACTATCGCTTCGCTATGCTCAGGCAGGCCCAACGGGGTTTCCTGGATAACGCTGCTGAAGACGCACGTGCCGAACTGCGGGAATTCATCTCGCGCAATGCCCACTGGCTGCAGGACTATGCGCTGTTTCAGGCCGTGCGCCAGGCCCAGGGCCAGGGTCACTGGCTGGAATGGCCCGGGGCACTGCGCGACCGCGATCCCGCCGCACTGGCGGCGGCAGAAAAGGATCTGGCCGAGAGCATCGAATTCATCCGTTTCGAGCAGTTCGTCTTCTTCCGCCAGTGGGAGTTGCTGCACGACTATGCCCGCCGCCAGGGCGTGATCATGTTCGGCGACATGCCCATCTTCGTTGCCCACGATAGCGCCGAGGTCTGGGCCCATCGCGAATATTTCACCCTCGACGAACACGGCCGGGCCGAGGTGGTGGCCGGCGTGCCGCCGGACTACTTCTCTGAGACCGGCCAGCGCTGGGGCAACCCCCATTATCGGTGGGACCGGATGCAGGATGACGGCTTCACGTGGTGGAAGGCGCGCATGGCGACCCAGCTGCACATGTTCGACTGGGTACGCATCGATCACTTTCGTGGTTTCGAGGCCTACTTGGAGATCCCGGCCGCTGAAGAGACCGCCATCAACGGCCGCTGGGTGGCAGCGCCGGGAGATGAGTTGTTCGAGGCGCTGCATGAGGAGTTCGATCCCTTGCCGCTGGTGGCCGAAGACCTGGGCACCATCACCCCGGAGGTGGAGGCGCTGCGCAAAAAATACGCCCTGCCCGGCATGAAGATCCTGCAGTTCGCCTTCGGCGGCGATGCTTCCAATCCCTATCTGCCGCACAACCAGACCGTCGACAGCGTGGTCTATACCGGCACCCACGACAACGACACCACCCTGGGCTGGTATGAATCCCTGCCCGGCGAAGCCCAGGGCCAGGTTAACGACTATCTGGGATATCCCGGCGAGGCCATGCCCTGGCCGTTAGTTCGTTCGGCGCTGGCCTCGGTCGCCTGTCTCGCCATCGTGCCCATGCAGGATCTGCTGGGGCTCAACGGCGCGCACCGTATGAATACCCCCGGTACGCAGGAGGGCGACAACTGGCGCTGGCGTTTTGATTGGGAACAGGTGGATACGGGGCTGGCGCCGCGCGTCAGGTCGCTGGTGCGGCAGTACGGCCGTGAATGAGTCCGCCGTTCGGGCTTGAAATCCTAGATGAATTGATGGTGCCTGGAGCGAGAATCGAACTC
>JASBUE010000214.1 GCA_030148045.1 Candidatus Tenderia sp. | reverse complement strand
GGGCAAAATTACCGGCCTGGGAAATGATCCGTTTTTCCATCAACATCATGCGCGGCTGTTTCGGCGGCTGCACCTTCTGTTCCATCACCGAGCACGAGGGACGCATCATCCAGAACCGTTCGGAGAAATCCATCCTCAACGAGGTGGAGACCATCCGCGACACGGTGCCCGGTTTTACCGGGATGATCTCCGATCTGGGCGGACCGACGGCGAACATGTATCGCCTGGCCTGCAAGTCGGAGGCGATCGAATCGGCCTGCCGGCGGCTTTCCTGCGTCTTCCCCGACATCTGTAGTAATTTGAACACGGATCACACGCCGCTGATTCATCTCTACCGCAAGGCCAGGAAGTTGCCCGGCATCAAGAAGGTGTTCATCGCCTCGGGACTGCGCTACGACCTGGCGCTCAAATCACCCGAATACGTCAAGGAGTTGGTCACGCATCACGTGGGTGGATATCTCAAGATCGCCCCCGAGCACACCGAGGAGGGTGTGCTCAACAAGATGATGAAACCGGGCATCGGCAGTTACGAGCGCTTCAAGGAGATGTTCGAGCAGTACAGCCGCGCGGCGGGCAAGGAGCAGTATCTGATCCCGTACTTCATCGCTGCCCATCCGGGCGCCAGCGACGCGGACATGCTCAACCTGGCCCTGTGGTTGAAGCGCCACGACTTCCGCCTCGACCAGGTGCAGACCTTTCTGCCGTCACCCATGGCTCTGGCGACGGCCATGTACCACAGTCAGAAGAATCCGCTGCGCAAGATCCGTCGCGATGCGGAATCGGTCTTCACCGCGCGGGGCGCGCGCCAACGCCGCCTGCACAAGGCCTTCATTCGCTATCACGACGCGGAAAACTGGCCCCTGTTGCGCGACGCCTTGAAGCGTATGGGGCGGGCCGATCTGATCGGCAATGGCAAGCGTCATCTGGTGCCCGCCTGGCAGCCCGCTGGGGCCGGCGGTAAACCGGAACCCAGGCGGGCGCGGCAGGCGGTGGCTGCGCCGGCACCCAAAAAAGCCCGGCGGGCAAAGCCGGCCGGGCGTGGTCGCGGTAACAGGTCCCGAGCTTAGGACAGTTTGTCCTTCAGTGAGATTTCCACTTTTTGTTCCTGAGGCGGGGCGTCGTTTTTGACCGCGGCGGCGATGCCGCCCATGCGGCGCACGCAGGTATGGCCCAGCTTGATGAGATCGACGCAGGTAGCGAGAAAGGTCTCGATCAACTTGGGTATCTTAGACAGATACAGTCCCAGGGCGCCGATGATAATCAGTGCGATCACGGTGGATGTGATCGGCCCGAAGGCGCCGCTGAAAAAGTCGGTCAGGTTGACCCATAATGCCAGCGGTATCAGTGAAGCGGCGCCGTACCAGAGAAATACAACAAAGGTAAAAAACAGTAATACCAGGAATTGCAGCAAACGGACCAGCGCAATATCGATAGTCTTCATACATTATTTCCTTCCCGTCTGAATCAAAATCTCCCCCCGCGAGTTTTCGAAGGCGGACTACGATCTTGGCATAGAAGCACCTGACTGACAAGCTGGATGGTTGTGTTGGTGGATTCTTGATAACTTATTGACTGGTCGTTATTTTTTATTTGATCTTCAAGTATGATTCGATCGCCGTGACAGCCTTTTCCAGCCCTGACGGTGGTGCATCGGGGCCGACCGGTTGCTGTAACAGCCAGATTAAGTCTGCGTCAAAATCCCCCTGCGAAAGCTGTTGCCGCGAGATGGCACGGCAGGGAATTTGGTGTTCCAGCCAACGGCACAGATAGCCGTGTTCCGGCCAATTGCGGCGCTCCGCGTACAGCACCGGGGTGCGGTTGCAGGCGGCCTCGGTAAAGCTGCCGTAGCCCGGCTTGGTAAGCAGTGCGTCCACCGAGCAGAGCAGATCGGTGAAACTCATCCGGGCGCTGGAGAGGGCCGAGATGTCGGCCCGTGGCTGTAAGATCAGGTCCGGCACCAGGTAGTGAACCCCGTCTATGCCGGGCCAATTGGCCATATCCATCTCCGTCCGGATCCCGCCCATGGTGGCGAGTACCAGTGTTGTCTCTTGCGGCAGTCCCAGGGATTGCAGTAGCTCGGGGCGGCGATTACTGCCGCGCTCGGCGATGGGGCCGACCGTTTCGGTTTCGAGTCCCGCCATGGGCATGGACGGTTCGCTGCGGATGA
>JASBUE010000209.1 GCA_030148045.1 Candidatus Tenderia sp. | reverse complement strand
GCCGCCAAGAACGGCCTCGGCCTCCGACCAGTAGAATGAGACCCGAAAATAGGCGCAGCAGGCGCCGCATGACAGACAAGGATTGTCCATCCCTCCCTCCAGAGTCCAAGTGGAAATCCTGACGCCGGCCTGAGCCTGAGGGTGGCGTCTGGAAGACGCCCTAAGGAGAGGCCGGGACGACCGGTGGGCGGTCGCGGCGGCGATTATAGCTGGCTTTGGGAGACAAGAAAATAGCGCCAAGCCTCGCTGGTGCCGGCGCCATACGCGCGTCGGACAGGGACGGGAGGGTATGCCCTAGGGCCTGTTCACACTAATTTCGGAGCAGCGCCGGCGGCCCATTTTTCACGGGACAATGCGCATTGAGCGGCAGTGTACTTGCCGTACATGAGCGAAATGCAACGCCGTCCCGGGGAAAATGGGCCCCGTCCCGTCGGGTTGCGCCCCAGAACGGGCCATGCGGCGTTGCTCGTGCCCAAAGCACTCGCTCAGCTCGCGGGGCAGGCTCTCGCTCATTTGGAATAACCAAACTACGCTCTTTGCGCCCGTGAGTATTGCCTGGCCCGTTCTGGGGCAGCAACGCTGCTCCGAAATTAGTGTTAACAGGCCCTGGGTGATTCGCGCGGTATGGGCTAAGATGCTGTGGCGTTTTAACTCGGGGTTTTTCTGAAAGCGCATTTCCAATAATCAACACAGAAATAGGGAGTTCAAGATAATGAAAATCGGTGTTTCAATTGCCGCACTGGCATTGGGTATGGCGTCCGCAACAGTGATCGCCGGTGACAAAGGGCATGATCAGTCGAAGGAGGGTGGGTGTGACGGCTTTGGTCCACAGACGCCGCGTGACATCGACAGTGCGGCGGGGGAAAACAAGCGGGTCTTTGGTATCGCGCCGCCGGCATCCCAGATGAATCTGTGTAACATTCACTTTCACAAGAACGCGGAGCACAAGGCGACCGCATTCAACATCTACGCCGGGGAGGGTGACGGTCACGGTTACAACAGCGGCTATCAGTGCCGTATCAGCAAGCAGCTGACGCTGGCCGAGCTGGCACCCACCAAAGAAAAGATCTGTGACAGCAAGCATGGTGATCTGAAGCCCGGCGACACGATCGAGGTGCACTGGGTCCATACCTCGGCCGACGTTAAGCCGGGTGCAAGCTTGGGGTCATGTCTGGATGACGCTACCGGTAACCCGGCACTGCGCGTAGAGACACAGGTCTTCACCTTGGTCAATGATCCGAACGCGTTGGACTTCAACGAGCTGGATTATGAGGGCGACGTGGTTAACGGTTACCACCAAGCGAAAGCGCTGCCCACCGGCACTGGAGCTCCGGTTGAGTTCCTGGGATCAACCACAGGGCCCAAATATTCCGGCGAGAAGTGCTCGCCCCTCCAGGTGACCTGGAGCGTGCGTCCGCAGTGCGCCAAGGTCGATATCAACTCGGTCGGCGAATGGTGTAAGGGCAACGCCTTTGACGAAGACCACGCGCACGGTGTCCGCAAGCTGGTCGTCAATCCAAAGCTGCTGTCGACGATCAAGTAAGCGTTACAGCTTGATGTGATCAAAACGGCCGCTCCGCTATCGGGGCGGCCGTTTTATTTTAATGGGTCCGACGGCTTTGTGGCGTCGGCGTGTCAGTGGCAAGCAAGGCCTCCGCGTCGACGGCATCGAAGCTGTACTGTTGGTTGCAGAACTCGCATCCCACCGCCACCTTGCCTTCCTGACGCAGGATGTCGCGCACCTCGTCGGCGCCTAGGGCGCGCAGCATGTCGGCCACCTTGTCGCGCGAACAACTGCAGCGGAAGCTGATCGGTTCCTCCTCGAACAGGCGCACCTCCTCTTCGTGAAACAAGCGATACAGCACCTCAGCCGTGGACAGTCTGAGCATTTCCGCGCTGGTGAGCGTGGCGCCCAGGGTCTCAATGCGGTTCCAGGTATCGGGGTCGGGTTCGCGCCCGGGCAGGTGTTGCAGCAGCATGCCGACGGCCTGGTCCCGGTCGGCTACCAGCCAGATGTGGGTCTGGAGCTGTTCCGACTGTTTGAAATAGGTTTCAATGGCCTGTGCCAGCGAACCGCCGCTCAGGCCGACGATGCCCTGATAGCGCTCGTCGTTACGGTTGTCGATAGTGATGGTCATGTGACCGGCGCCGTAGCGATCGTCCGGTTGCGCCGCCAATGCCTCTGCCTGCCAGCGGGCCAGGCCGCGGATATGGCGGTCGTGGTTGCATTGCGCCACCAGCATGTTGATGGGCCCCTCGGACTGGGTTTGCATGATCAGCGAGCCATCGAACTTGATGGTGGCGCTGAGCAGGGTGGTGGCAGCCAGCGCCCGCCCCAGTTCCCGGCCGACGGTCTCGGGGTAGTCGTAGCGACTCAAAGCGGCCTGGTAGCTGTTGCCGAGATGGACGAAGATGCCGCGTACGTTGCTGTTCTCGAACAGGAAGCGTTGCAGGGTATCTCGATTTTGCATGACGGATTACCGGGCTGTTGGTTCGGGGGCGCAAGTATACTGCATTCGGGTTAAAACCACGGGGACACGGGGCCGCTGGGTTTGTGAAATCAAACCAGACAGTCCCCGTGGTTAATAACTCAAAATGGGTTAATCTCTTCGGCTTCAAAACAGGCGGCCAGACCTTCCCGCAGCGTGGGATAGGCCAGTTCAATGTTGAGTTCACGCAGCATTTTACTGTTATCCATGCGCCGTGATTCGCGCAGATAGGAGAGCATGGCCGGTGAAAGCTCGGCCTCGGCCTGCCGCCAGTCGATCTCGCCGGGCCGCGGCAGGCCGGCCTGCTCGGCCACGGCGATGAAATAGTCGGACATAGTACTGGCCTGGTTATCGCAGACGTTGTAGAGGGGAGACTCGCCCGGTGCTGTCGCGGCCGCTTGGCAGGCCTGCGCCAGGTCCTCGGCATGGATACGGTTGGTGGGCGGCGCCAGGTCGCGGCGCAGCACCGGCATGCCCTGGCGCAGCCGTTTCAGCGGCAGGCGGCCGGGTCCGTAGATGCCGCCCACCCGCAGGATGACGCAGGAGACGCGATTTGCCTGCGCCCAGGCGCGCAAGGCCCGTTCCGCCGCCAGGCGGCGTTTGGCGCGGCCGGTGCCCGGCTGCGGTGGGGTCTGCTCCGTCACCCAGGCCCCTTGGCAATCGCCGTAGACGCCGCTGGTGCTGATGTAGACAATACGCCGGGGCAGGGCGTCAGCCGGGATGGCGGCGAGGAAATTTTCCAGGCGCGTGTCGCGCTCCCCTTCCGCCGGCGGCGGGGCAAAGTAATAGATCAGCGCCGCTGTGCTGGGCAGGTCGGCGAGTGTCTCGGGCCGATCGAGATCGGCCTGCAGCGCCCTGATTGCGTTGCCCGCTGTGTCGGGATTGCGCCCCAGGGCGAAGACGTCGGCACCGGCTTGGCGCCAGCGCTGCGCCACACGTTTGCCGATATCGCCGTAACCGACAATAAATACTCTGTTCAGGGTTTTGCTCCCGGTTTAAATGTTGGAGAATCTATACTCTTTGCACGATTAAGATGTTGAGTGACAGCTTACTAGGGATTACGAATGAGTTTCAAAGTTAGACTAGAGCCGAGCGGTAACAGTTTCACGGTGGACGAAAACGAGGTGGTGTTGGACGCCGCCATCCGTCACGGGCTGTCGTTACAGTACGGTTGCCGCAACGGTGTCTGCGGCGCCTGCAAGGCCAAGGTGGTGGAGGGGGAGATCCGTTATGATAACGGTTTGCCCGCCGCCCTCAACGAGGCCGAGGACGCGGTCGGTCAGGTGTTGCTGTGTTCCGCCAAGGCCGTCACCGACCTGGTGGTGGAGGTGCATGAGATCGGCAGCGGCGCCGAGGTGCCGGTGCGCAAGATGCCGGCCCGGGTGGTGAAGATGGAGCGCCTGGCCGCCGATGTGATGCGCCTCTATCTCAAGCTGCCGGATAACGAGCGGCTCCAGTTTCTGGCCGGGCAGTATCTCGATATCCTGTTGCCGGATGGCCGCCGGCGCAGCTTTTCCATGGCCAATCCGCCCCATGACGATGCCCTGATCGAGCTTCATGTGCGCCTGATCGACGGCGGCGA
>JASBUE010000197.1 GCA_030148045.1 Candidatus Tenderia sp. | reverse complement strand
GATGAATTGATCCTTGAACTGCGCGCTAATCTCGGTACTACTATTGTCGTGGTGACCCATGAACTGGCGAGCATCTTCGCCATCGGCGACAATGCCATCTTCCTCGACGCGGAGACCAAGACCATGATCGCCAGCGGCGATCCGAAACAGCTCAAACGCGATTGCGACGATGCACGGGTGCATGCCTTCCTCAACAGGGAAAATCTATGAGCCGACGCGCCAATGCCACCATCATCGGCCTGTTCATCGTCGGCGCCGCCGTCCTCGCCATCGCCGCCGCGCTGCTGTTCGGCAGCGGCCTGCTGCGCGACAAGCACCGCTTCGTCATGTTTTTCGACAGCTCGGTCAAGGGGCTGGACATCGGCGCACCGGTCTATTTCCGCGGCGTCAAGCTCGGTACGGTGAGCGACATCGGGCTGCTGCTCGCCCCCGATACACTGGAGGTCATGATTCCGGTCTACGTGGAACTGGAGGTCCAGCGCATCAAGCTCATCAGCGGTGAAGAACTCACCGCACTGCGCATGCAACGCATCGATGAGATGATTCAGCAGGGCCTGCGCGCCCAATTGCAGACGCAAAGCCTACTCACCGGGCAACTTGCCATCCAGCTCGACATGCACCCGGACAAGCCGGTCAAATGGTCAGGCACCGATAATCAATACAAGGAGATCCCGACCATCCCCACCCCAATCCAGCAACTGACGCGCAAGCTGGATGACTTCCCCGTCGACCAGCTGCTCGACGACTTCGCCGGGGCCATTGCAGGCATCAACAGGCTGGTCAATAATCCGGACCTGCCGCAGGCCGTCGCCCGGCTCG
This sequence comes from Candidatus Tenderia sp., assembly GCA_030148045.1. Classification (GTDB taxonomy): domain Bacteria; phylum Pseudomonadota; class Gammaproteobacteria; order Tenderiales; family Tenderiaceae; genus Tenderia. Next base: position 5,681 of record JASBUE010000197.1, on the reverse strand, counting down.
ACGATACACTCCAGCAATACAGCCGCCTGGCGCAGCGGCTCGACCAGCAGACCGAGCGGATCTCGTCCGATCTGCGCGCCACCCTGAGTGACATGCGCACCACCCTGGCATCCAGCCGCGCCCTGATCGGGTCGGGGGAGGTGCTGATCGACGATTCGACTCAATTGCTCCAGCGCCTGAACGCCAATGCCGACCGCCTCAGCCGCAGCGCCGAGGACGCGCTGGACGACATCCGGGCCGCCGCCGGCGCCGCCAACAATCTGGTCTCGCAGGATTCACCGCTCCATTTTCAGCTCAGCCGCACGCTGGAGGAGGTAGCCAAGGAGGCGCGCTCGCTGCGCTTGCTGGCCGACACCCTGGAACAGAATCCCGAGGCCCTGTTGAAGGGCAAACCCGCCGCCGGAGATTGATGATATGACCCCTGTCCGTTTCGTACCGCCGTTATTGCTGCTGGTCGTAACCCTGAACGGCTGCGGCACCACCCCGCCCCCGAACTACTACCTGCTCGGTACCGACACGACCACGCCGGCACGCGCCGCAACGCAACACGTCATCAACATCGGCCTTGGACCGATCGAATTTCCGGCCTATCTGGACCGCAACGAGATCGTGGTCAGCAGCGGCGACCACCGTCTGCGCACAGCCGAATACCACCGCTGGGCCGAGCCGCTGGCGAGCAACTTCGCCCGGATACTGGCGCAGAATCTTATGGCGGACCTGCCTGAAGCCGATGTTCACAACCATCCCTGGCGCCCGGATGTGCCGATCGATGTGGAGGTGCGTCTCAACGTGCTTAAATTCAACGCCGACGACCGCAACCAGGCCCACCTGAGCGTGCGCTGGGAACTGATCGACCGGCATAGCGAGATGCGCTATGCGCCGCAAAACCGCGACTACCTCGTGCCGGCAGAGGGTGACGATTACGAAGCATTGGTGAAGGCGCTGAGCCGCTGCGTCGGCGCCCTAAGCGACGACCTGGCTGAAAACATCAGGCAAACGGGCACACAAACAACGCACCAAGACCAAGGAAAGGATGGCGAACCTTCCCTTTGATAAAGAATTGATACGACGGCGGCGAAAATGATGAACGCCCGTCACCCATAGAGGATCGACTACCCTCGACGGCAACAGCCGATCTCACTCCTGCGGAACGGCGGCCCGCAAGGGCGGACTGATCAGCTGTTTCATCAGCACAAACGAACGTCGCTGCAGGGGGAACTTTTGATTGGCATGGAATAACCTTCTCGACATGCTCTCGCCATCGGCGGCGCCGGTATCGACCAGCACCTCCCACCGTGCCAGGAGCGGCTCGGCGGGCAGTGTAAAGGCGATATCTTCATGATGGGAGTTGAACAGTAGAATGAAATTGACGTCGGAAATTTTTCTGCCGCGCTCGTCATGCTCGCCGATGGCGTCACCGGCCAGAAACAGTCCCAGGCAGCGGCCGAAGGGCTGGTGCCACTCCTTGTCGCTCATCTCGCCACCGCCGGGGCTGAGCCAGGTGATGTCCTTGACGCCGACGCCGAAGATGTCGCGCCCCTGGAAAAAATAACGCCGCCGGAAGGCCGGATGTTTCTTGCGCAAGCGGATAAGCTTTTGCACAAACCTCAGTAGCTGCCTGTTCTCCTTGCTCAACGACCAGTCGATCCAGGTCAGCTCGCTGTCCTGGCAATAGGCATTGTTGTTGCCCAGCTGGGTGCGGCCCAACTCGTCGCCGGCGGTTAGCATGGGCACCCCCTGCGACAGCAGCAGGGTGGCGAGAAAATTGCGCTGCTGGCGCGCCCGCAGGGCATTGATGTGCTGGTTGTTGGTGGGCACCTCCTCGCCGCAGTTCCAGCTCAGGTTGTGGCTTTCGCCGTCGCGGTTGTGCTCGCCGTTGGCCTCGTTGTGCTTGTCGTTGTAGCTGACCAGGTCGCGCAGGGTGAAGCCGTCATGACAGGTGATGAAGTTGATGCTGGCATAGGGGCGGCGACCACCGTGTTAATAGAGATCGCTGGAGCCGGTCAGGCGATAGGCCAGGTCACCGATCAGGCCGCCGTCGCCCTTCCAGTAGGCACGCATGGTATCGCGGTATTTGCCGTTCCACTCGGTCCAGCCCACCGGGAAGTTGCCCACCTGGTAGCCGCCCTCGCCCAGGTCCCAGGGTTCGGCGATGAGCTTGACCTGCGACAACACCGGGTCCTGGTGGATGATGTCGAAGAAGGCGCCGAGACGATCCACGGCGTGCAGCTCGCGCGCCAGGGCCGAGGCCAAGTCGAAACGAAAGCCGTCCACGTGCATCTCCTGCACCCAGTAGCGCAGGCTGTCCAGGATCAGCTGCAGCACGCGCGGGTGACGCATGTTGAGGGTGTTGCCGCAGCCGGTGTAGTCCATGTAGTAGCGCCTGGCGTCGTGATTGAGACTGTAGTAGGCGCAGTTGTCGATGCCGCGGAAACAGAGCGTCGGCCCGAGATGGTTGCCTTCGGCAGTGTGATTGTAGACCACGTCCAGGATCACCTCGATGCCCTCCGAGTGGAGGCGCTTGACCATGGTCTTGAACTCCTTGATGTTGCCGCTGGCGCTGTAACGCGGTTCCGGCGCGAAGAACCCGAGGGAGTTATAGCCCCAGTAGTTGCGCAGGCCTTTCTGCAGCAGGTGGCGGTCGTCGATGAAGGCGTGGGTGGGCATCAACTCCACGGCGGTCACGCCCAGGCGTTTCAGGTGTTCGATGGCCGGGGCCGTGGCCAGCGCGGCGTAAGTGCCGCGCAGTTGCGGCGGAATATCGGGATGACGGGCGGTAAAGCCTTTGACGTGCAGTTCGTAGATCACCGTGTCGTGCCAGGGGGTACGCAGGGGTTTGTCGTCGCCCCAGGTAAAGGCCGGATCGATGACGCGCGACTTGAACATGCCGGCGGCGCTGTCGCGGCGATCCATGGCGAGATCCTCATCCGCATGGCCGACCCGGTAGCCGAACAGGGCATCGCTCCAGCGCAACTGGCCGAAAATATCCTTGGCGTAGGGATCGAGCAGCAGTTTCTTGGGGTTGAAGCGGTGACCGCCGGCGGGATCGTAGGGACCGTAGACGCGATAGCCGTAGAGCGTCCCGGGACGCGCCTCGGGCAGGTAACAGTGCCATACCTGGTCGGTCTGCCAGCGCATGTCGATGGTATGTATGGTGCGCCGCCCGTTGGGGTCGAACAGGCACAACTCCACCTGTTCCGCATGTTCGGAAAACAGGGCGAAATTCACCCCTTCGCCGTCCCAGCTCGCCCCCAGCGGGTAGGGATGGCCCGGCCAGACGGCGAGCGAGTTTTTCCTCAGCGGCATGGGACGATCCGGCGGCTCAGGGGCTTGGATGGGACCGGCCCATCCAGACAGACGGTTGTAGACTCCAGGGACACGGAATCCCCCCTTGGCTGAATAAATGTGAGGAACATCATTCAACCACTCTATTACATGCTCGTGAAACAGGAATCAATAGCTGATATCCGCCCGCCCCACCGTGGCACCGGCAGCTACAGCGAAACGTCGGCCAGATTGCCCTTGGTTTCCAGCCAGGCGCGCCGGTCGGCGGCGCGCTTCTTGGCCAGCAGCATGTCCATTACCTGGTAGGTGTCGTCGCCGCTGTCCAGGATGAGCTGCACCAGGCGGCGGGTGTCGGGATCAATGGTGGTTTCGCGCAGCTGCAGGGGGTTCATCTCGCCCAGCCCCTTGAAGCGCTGCACGTTGATCTTGCCCTTGAGCTTTTCGGCGGCGATGCGGTCCAGCACCCCCTGGCGCTCGGCCTCGTCCAGGGCGTAGAAGACCTGCTTGCCCACGTCGATGCGAAACAGCGGCGGCATGGCGACATAGACATGGCCGGCCGCCACCAGCGCCGGGAAATGGCGCACGAACAGCGCGCACAGCAGGGTGGCGATGTGGGCGCCGTCGGAATCGGCATCGGCGAGGATGCAGATCTTGCCGTAGCGCAGTCCTTTCAGGTCATCGGAGCCGGGCTCAACGCCGACGGCCACCGAAATATCGTGTACCTCCTGCGAACCCAGTACCTCGGCCGGATCCACCTCCCAGGTGTTCAGAATCTTGCCGCGCAGCGGCATGATGGCCTGGTACTCGCGGTCACGGGCCTGCTTGGCCGAGCCGCCGGCCGAGTCCCCCTCCACCAGAAACAGCTCGCTCCGATCCGTATCCTGGGACGAGCAGTCGGCCAGCTTGCCCGGCAGGTCGGGACCGGAGGTGACTTTCTTGCGCACCACCTTCCGCCCGTCCCTCATCCTGAACTGGGCGTTGCTGATGGCCAGCATGGCGATCTGCTCGCCGACGTCGGTATGCTGGTTGAGCCACAGACTGAAGGCGTCCTTGACCACGCCGGAGACGAAGGGCGCACATTCGCGTGAGGAGAGCCGCTCCTTGGTCTGGCCACTGAACTGGGGGTCTTCCAGCTTCACCGACAGCACATAGGCGCACTTGTCCCAGACATCGTCCGGCGCCAGCTTCACGCCACGCGGCAGCAGGTTACGGAATTCGCAGAACTCGCGGATGGCATCGGTCAGGCCGGTGCGCAGGCCGTTGACGTGGGTACCTCCCTGGACGGTGGGGATCAGGTTGACGTAGCTCTCGGTGATCGACTCGCCACCCTCGGGCAGCCACACCACGGCCCAATCGGCCGCCTCGTGCTCGCCCTGCATACTGCCGGTGAACAGCACCTCCGGCAGCAGGGTGAAGCCTGCCAGCGCGCTGCTGAGATAATCACTCAGGCCGTCCTCGTAATACCACGCCTCGCGTTCGCCCGACTGCTCGTCGAAGAAGCTGACGTGCAGGCCGGGGCAGAGCACCGCCTTGGCGCGCAGCACATGTTTCAGCTTGCTGACCGAGAATTTGGGTGAATCGAAAAACCGGGGATCGGGCCAGAAGCGCAGCCGGGTGCCGGTGTTCTGCCTGCCCACCTTGCCCACCGCCTCCAGATCGGAGACCTTGTGGCCGTTGGCGAAGGCGATGTTGTGCTCCCGGCCGTTGCGCTTGACCCACACCTCCAGGTGTTTGGACAGGGCGTTGACCACCGACACGCCGACCCCGTGCAGGCCGCCGGAGAACTGGTAATTCTTGTTGGAGAACTTGCCGCCCGCATGCAACTTGGTGAGGATCACCTCGATTCCCGGGATACCCTCTTTCGGGTGGATGTCCACCGGCATGCCGCGGCCGTCGTCCTCCACCTCCAGGGAACCGTCCTTGTATAGGGCGATGGAAACGCGCTTGGCGTAACCGGCGACGGCCTCGTCGACCGAATTGTCGATCACCTCCTGGGCCAAGTGATTGGTGCGGGTGGTATCGGTGTACATACCGGGGCGCTTGCGCACCGGCTCGAGGCCGCTGAGGACCTCTATGGCGGAGGCATCGTACTTACTGCTCATACTGAATTCGTAAATTCCCTGTTAATTCAACGCGCGGAAACTGTATCATGTGAGCCCTGGAAACGCATCATGGCCGCATGATGATGTCGTTCATTTTTAAGGTGCGCCGGGCGCACCCTGCAGCTGATCCAAGAGAAATGCCTAGAAAGACAAGCAAGAAACAACCCGATTTCGAAATCGCCCTGGCCGAACTGGAGACCCTGGTGGAAACCCTGGAGCAGGGCGACATCAGCCTTGATGAGTCGCTCAAACTGTTCGAGCGCGGCGTCACCCTGACGCGCAGCTGCCAGCAGG